>DATBDI010000397.1:0-11116 GCA_036270025.1 Candidatus Udaeobacter sp.
TCGCCGACGAATCCGTTCAAACCAGGCAGACCCAAGGAAGAAAACATCGCGACACTCATCCAACCGCAAAGGAGGGGCGTTGCTTGCATCAGGCCGCCAAAATCGTCGATGCCTCGCAGACCACGTCGTTGTTCGAGCAAACCGACGAAATAGAAGAGAGCGGCAGCGGTGATGCCATGATTGAAAATTTGCATGAACACGCCGCTCAACGCTGCATGCGTATCAACGCTTGCGGCAACAACTGGTGAGCCGGCGACTGCGAACAGTGCAAGCATGCAGTAGCCCAGGTGGTTAACTGATAGGTACGCCACCATTCGCTTCAGATCTCGCTGCGCCCAAGCAGCCAGCGGAGCAAACACGATCGAGCACACGGCCAAGACAAGGAGCCACGGACCGATGATCTTGATCTGGCTCGGGAAAAGCGGCAGCAAGAGACGCACAAAACCGTAAACGCCCATCTTTGAGAGCGCACCGGTCAGGACCATCGACACTCCGGTAGGCGCGGTTTGATAAGCGTCAGGTAACCACGTGTGAAAGGGAAATAGCGGCACCTTTACGGCAAGGCCGAGGAAAATTCCGGCAAACGCCAGCCAACCAAGCTGTCCTGAAAGCAGACCTCCTTTGCCCAACGACGCCAGAGTGACGAAGTCGAACGTGCCTTTCGCGAGGTAAATTCCAATGAAAGAAAGCAGCATCGCGACGCTGGCGAGAAATGTGTAGAGGAAGAACTTCGTCGCGGCCCGATCACGGTTTTCGCCGCCCCAAATCTTGATGAGGAGGAATGCGGGGATCAGCGTCATTTCGTAAAAAAGAAACCAGAGAACAAAGTTCTGAGCTGTGAACGTCCCGTATAAGGCCGCCTGCATGACGAGCATCGTGGCATAGAAGCCCCGGCTCATCTCCTGGGCGAGAAATGAAAACGGAACAATGAGCGAGGTCAGCAGCACCAGCAGCAGGCTCAAGCCATCGACTCCAACGAGGTATTCGGCGCCGATCGCGGGAATCCATGCGTGGCGCTCGATCAACTGAAGACCTGCGGCGCCACCATTGAACTTCGCCCACAACGCCAGGGCGCACCCAGCCGTTATTCCGTTAAAGGCAAGGGCGATTGCGCGGCCACTGCCCCGTGGCCAGGTCCACACCGCCAGGGCGCCGAGCAACGGGATGACGATGATCGTCGAGATCAGGCCAACCATGCGTAAAGAAGCAACAGCGCCAGCATGCCGACAGCGATTGCGCCGAGGTAGGTTTGGATTTGGCCCGAGTGTGCTGCCGAGAGAAGACGTCCCAGACCGCGCGCACCAGCGGCGGTCTCATCGACGCCGGCGTTGATGCCACGCTCGTCCACCCTCGCGGTAAAAATTCCGAAAATTTGACCACACGCGCCGAAACCACGCACAAGGCCGTCCCAGAAAAATCGGTCCATCCAGTCGGACAGACGTGCGCACATCCAACTGACCCCGATGATCGTCTGCTGATAAAGCTCATCGATCCACATTTTGTTCGCGAGAAAGCGAAACAATACGGGTTGCGCGTATTCGAGCGGATCGACGTTAGCCGGACGTTTTCCATTCGGCACACCAGCTTTACGATAGATCCAGACGCCAAGGGCGACGCTGGAGCCCACGAGCACGAGCGAGAGAAACAGCATCGGCTGAATCAAACGCGCGAGATCGAAGCGCACACCTTCGCCAGTAAGGTACGCGTCGAGCCACGGCCAGGCAGGCGTGAGCACTACGCTGAAAAAAATTGCGCAAAGGGCGAGCACGATCAGAGGCATTGTCATTACCCGCGGGCTCTCGTGCGCATGTGCGGACGCAGAACGCGCTTCACCGAAAAACACATAGATAATCTGGCGCGTCATGTAGAGCGCTGTGAGAACGACGCCAGCGAGGACCAGATAGTACGGCGCATGCGATTGCGGCCAATGCGCAGTGACGTGAAGAATTTCCTCCTTGGTCCAACCGCCGGAGAAAAAGAGCGGGACACCGCTGAGCGCCATCATCCCGACGGCATACGTCGCAAAGGTCATCGGCATGAACCGGCGTAAACCGCCCATTTTGCGAATGTCCTGTTCGCCATTGCATCCGTGAATCACTGACCCGGCGCCGAGAAATAACAGCGCTTTGAAAAAACCATGCGCCAGCAAATGCATGATTCCGGCAGCCACGCCTCCCACGCCTAATGAAACCATCATCAAACCGAGTTGAGAGACCGTCGAGTACGCGAGAATGCGCTTGATGTCGGCCTGCGCGATGGCAATCAGAGCAGCCATTAACGCTGTGGTCACACCAATCCACACGACAACCGTAAGTGACGGCGTCACTCCATTGATTGCTCCCAACGCGAAGAGCGGATACACCCGCGCAACGAGAAACACGCCGGCCGCAACCATCGTTGCCGCGTGGATCAATGCGCTAACGGGAGTGGGACCTTCCATCGCGTCAGGTAACCAAACGTGCAGCGGAAATTGCCCTGATTTCCCAGCCGCGCCACAGAAGATCAGGAGCGCAATGAATGTGGCGCTGGCGCCCAGGGTTGCCAGACCCGCGGCCTCAAGACAGCCATTCCCGCGATCATAAAACAAAAGCGTGCCGCTGCGGTTGTACAGCCAGAGCATTCCCAGAAAAAATCCCATGTCGCCAATGCGCGTGGTAATGAAGGCCTTCTTGGCCGCCTCGGCAGCGGCGGGCCGCTCGATCCAGAATCCAATCAGCAGGTAGGAAGCGAGCCCGACCAATTCCCAGAACATGAAAAGCAGAAGCAAACTGTTCGCGATGACAAGACCGAGCATTGCTCCAGCAAAAAATGAGAGATACGCGAAAAATCGGGGGAAATTTTTGTCCTCAGCCATGTAGCCGACGCTGAACACGAAGATGCAAAGCCCGACGAGCGTGATCATCACCAGCATTGCGGCGGCGAGTGGGTCGAGCAGGAATCCGAGGCGCAATGTCTGTTCGCCGAACGTAAACCAGGTGAAATTGAGCACGACGCGCGAGTCGGGCGTTTGCAGTGTCGTAGCGAACGCCATGATCGACATCGCGAGCGCAAGCACCTGCCCGACAACGGCCAGCGCAGCTGCGACTTTGCGGCGGTTATTTGGCAAGCTCAATATGACAAGCGAAGCCGCAAACGGCACCGCGGGAATAAACCAAAAATGATTTACGAACCCGGAATTCATCCGCGCAATTGATTAAACTCGTCGACGTTGGTCGAGCGATAGTGGCGATAAACCGCGATCACTATCGCAAGACCCACAGCGGCTTCGGCCGCGGCGATGGCGATTGAAAAGAGTGCGATCATTACGCCGACAGGAGGTTGATGCTGCGGACCAAAACGCCAGAACACGATGAAATTCAGGTTCGCCGCCGCAAGCATCATTTCGATGCCGATCAAAATGAAAATGGCGTGTCGTCGGCTCAACGCTGCGAGCAGGCCGATCGAAAACAAAGCGGCGGAGACGATGAGGAAAACCTGAAGTGTCGGTGTCATCGCAGAGCGGGCATCATGGCTTTTCCTCAATGACGAGAAGCAGCGCGCCGATGAGTGCTGCAGTCAGCAGAAGCCCGACGCACTGCATCGGCCACACGTAAGTGGTCATCAATGCCTGGCCGATCTGTTTGACCGTGAGCGCCCGAATGTGCGGTGCGACGATCGCGGTCGACTGCGTTTTTAGAATTGACCACGTCAGACTCGCCAACACGGCGGCAGCGATGAGAACGCCGCTCCAGTTAAACCCGCGATCTTTTTGAACATCCCGGCGTGTCAGAAGAATTGTGAAGACGATCAATACGGCCACCGCTCCGATGTAAATGAATACCAACGCGAGGCCGACAAATTCCGCGCCGACTAGAAAGAAGAACGCGGCAAGACCGACAATCGCTAATGCAAAACTGAGCGCGGCGTGCATTAGTTTGCGTAGCGTGGCTGCGGCCATTGCCGCTGAAAGCGTGACTATGGCGATCACTATGAACGCGGCAGTGTTCATTCGGCGAAACGATAAACGCGCGGCGCGAACTTCCGACGCGTGTCGAGCACGATCGAGAGGACGATGTAAACGCTCGCGATAACGATGAGCGACCACAGCCAGCCCCGCAGGCCGCGCCCCGCGTAATGCCAGACGGCGGCAGCGATCACGCACGTGAACGCCATGGGCAACATGAATTTCCACGCCAAGTTCATGATTTGATCAATGCGCGTGCGTGGCAACGTCCCACGAACCCAGACATAAACCAACAGCAGTACGCTCAGCTTGCCGAAAAACCACATGTACGAAGGAACGAACTCCAGCGCGCGCGCAGGCGCATGCCAGCCGCCGAGGAACAAAGTCAGGCCAAGACCGCTAATGGCGAACATCCCAATGTATTCGGCCATGAAAAATGTGGCGTACTTGAATCCCGAATATTCCGTCATGTGGCCGGCGACAATCTCCGATTCGCCCTCGGGTACATCGAATGGCGTCCGATTCGATTCCACGAGACCAGAAACAAAAAACAGGATGAACGCGGCTGCACCCCAAGGCGTAAAGACGAACCAGCGCGGCACGAGGCCATACGTGTATTCCGCCTGCGCGGCGACGATTCTGTCCGGGCCCAACGAGCCAACTACCATGACGACCGGCAACACCGTCACGAGGAGCGGCAGTTCATAGCTGAACATTTGCGCGATCGCGCGCATCGCGCCGAGCATTGAAAATTTATTGTTGCTGCCCCAGCCAGCCATGAAGACCGCGAGCTCGGTTGTGGATCCAACCGCAAAGAAGAACAGAATGCCGCCATCGATTGCGAACGGCGTCATGTTTCGGCCATACGGAATCACACCCAGCGCGAGAATCGCTGCGGCAGCGATGAGGATCGGCGCGAGAAAATGGACGCTCTTGTCGGCTCGCACCGGCACAATGTCCTCCTTAATCAGCATCTTGATCCCGTCGGCGACTGGCTGGAAGAGTCCGAACGGTCCCACGCGATTAGGCCCGTAACGGTTCTGGATCCGGCCAAGAATTTTTCGCTCCAACACGGACATGAGCGCGAAAAGCGTGAGGAAGACAGCCAGCAGCGCGAAAATATTGATCAGGCTCGAGGTGATCTGGATCAGCCAGCTGGGCGAGCCGTCGAGCCAGGAGAGCAGCCAGTGCTTTGCACTGACGAAGATCTGGTCGATGGACTTGCTCACGCGGCCTGAAGAAAAACGTCTATTGCCGGGTTAATCAAGACAGAACGCGGGCGAGTTTCGCGTTCCTGACAAATTCCAGGGGCCGCGGGCGGTGGGGGTTCGTTTTTTATGGAGTGGTTTTGGCTTTCCATGGGGGTCTTGGTGCAGTACGTTCGGCCCGCGCCATGCGAACGCTGGGATTGTTGCTTGCCGTCGTGTTTGCGTTTGCCGGTTTGACCTGGGGAGAAATCAAAACTCCCCAGAACGTACCGATGGAAATCACGTCGACCGGCCAAACGACATACGAAAACGGCCTGGCGACGGCGCGTGACAATGTGGCGATTCACATTGGCAACACAGACATTTACGCCGATTGGGCACAGTACAATTCCGCTACGCACGATGTGGACCTTAGAGGGCACGTGCGAATCTACCGCGATACGAGCCTCTACGTCGCCGACAGTGGCGTGTACAACACCGAAACGAAAAAAATCCGGGCGATCAGCAGCCGGACCGAGTCACAGCCTTACTTTTTGCGCGGCGCCGATGTGAACTCGATCGAGAACAACGGTTATCTGGTGCACGGGGGTTATTTTACCACGGCCGATTCGGCGAAACCCGACTTCCATCTTCACGCGCAGAAGATCCGTATTTATGAGGGGGACCGCGTCATTTTTCAGTACGTGACGGCGTATGTCGGCAACGTGCCTGTTTTCTGGTGGCCTTATCTGTATCAATCGCTTAGTGACACGTTCAGTTTCAGTGTTTCGCCGGCATATACCAGCACATGGGGACCATCGATTCTCGGTCAGGTCAATTTTCCTATTACTGAGCATATAAGAACGCGCCTTCGGCTTGATTATTTTGGCCGCCGAGGCGCGGCCATTGGTTTGGAGCCTACTTTCGACTATGGCAAGGACGACAGCAGCCAGGCGAGGGTGAAAACTTTTTACATTCAAGATCAAAATCCAAACCTGAATCAAACGAACGTCCCGCGGCAGGATGTACCTACCGGACGATATCGATTCAGCCTTGAGGACCGGACGAATTTTACTGAGAGCATCTACGGCCTCGCCAATCTTACCAAGCTGAGTGATCCGTGGGTTATGGAAGATTACTTTCCGGGCGAGTTTCGCATTGATCCTGTTCCGGACAATGTCGTCGCGCTAACGAAGACAAATCCCGTTTTCACTCTGACGGGCATCGCGCGTTTCCAGGCTAACGAATTCTTCACCACAACCGAACGTTTGCCGGAAGTCGTGTTGGACGTTAAACGGCACGGCCTTTTCGGCGGACCAATTTTCTACGAAGGGGAGACCGGATTTGCGAATTTGCGACTGCAGTTCCCGGACAACTCAGGTTTCCAGAATTACAACTCGGACCGGTTCGATACGTTTCATCAGCTTACTTATCCGAACACGTACTTCGGCTGGCTCTCGATTGTGCCGCGCGTTGGCTTTCGCGGCACCTATTACGGCAAGACGTGGGATTTGGCCTCGACGACGTTTGTCCCACCATCAAATCCCCTCGTACCCAATTTTATTCTGCCGCCCCCGACATTGGTGGATCCTGTTAAGTTTGACGGAGACGTCTTCCGCACGGTTTTCAACAGTGGCGCCGAAGCTTCATTCAAGATCTCGCGCAAATGGGAGGACGTGCAGAGCAGCGCGCTGGGGCTGGATGGATTGATGCACGTGCTCCAACCCTTCACGGACTTTTCGTACGTCAACGAGAACGGAGTTAATCCCACCTCGATTCTACAATTTGATCGGTTTGAGCCGTCGACGCAGTTGCGCAGCATCGACTTCCCGCAATTCACAACCATCGACTCGATCGATAATTGGACGGTCTGGCGAGTTGGCGTTCGAAATCGTCTGGAAACGCGGCGAGACGATCAAACGTTCACCTGGTTTGAGCTCGACACCTTCTTTGATGTGAACTTTGAAAACCCGTACTACCGCACGGATTACTCGAATCTTTTTAACAATATCCGCTTTAACCCCCTGCCGTGGATGTCTTTGACGGTGAATTCTCAAGTACCCGCGTTCAACAAAGGTTTCACGGAAGTCAATACATATGCCAGCGTCCAACCGCTTGCGAATCTCCAACTGAACGTGGGCCACCGTTATCTGAACAGCAATCCTTTCTTCCAGAACAGCAGCTTGTTTGTGGTCGGTGGTTATTACCGGATCAATGATAACTGGGGTGTCGGTGTGCAGGAGCAATATGAAGCCACATCGAGCATCCTTGAGGAGCAGCGTTATTCCATTTACCGGGATCTATCGAGCTGGGTTGCCTCATTCGGTGGTATAATACGCGACAACCAGGGAGTGAAAGAATACGGCGTACTTTTCACCGTCACGCTCAAGGCATTCCCGAAGTTTGGCTTCGACTTAAACTTCGACCCGACGTCGCAGGGGGAATGAGTCAAACAAGGAACAAAGCGGCTCGCGCTGGCCGCTTCCGCCACTTGTGCTGTCGTTGATTCGCGGCACCGTTGTTGAACCATGGACCTTTCAATCATCGGTTCCGGATACGTTGGTCTCGTCACGGGAGCGTGTTTCGCCGACGTCGGTCACAACGTGATTTGCGTCGATAACGACGCCAAAAAGATCAAGCAGCTGCAAGCCGGCGAAGTGCCAATTTACGAACCGGAGCTCGAAGAGATTATCCACCGTAACGTGTCGGCGCGTCGGCTGCGTTTCACCGGCAGCATTCAGGAAGGCGTCGATAGTTCACAAATTGTTTTTATCGCCGTGCCGACTCCACAGCAACCGGATGGTGACGTCGACCTCAGTTTCCTGGAGAAAGTTGCGCGCGAAATCGCTGGAGTGCTGACTGACTACCGCGTGATCGTCGACAAGAGCACGGTGCCGGTGAAAACGGGCGAAAAAGTGGCCGAATCGATCAAACGATACAATCGCCACGGCGCGAACTTCGACGTCGTCAGTAATCCTGAATTTTTGCGTGAAGGTTGTGCAGTGGCCGACTTGATGCGGCCCGACCGCATTGTGATCGGCGCGCAAAGCGAACGCGCGATCGATCTGATGAAGAAAGTCTATGAGCCATTCATGGCGCCGATGCTGGTGACCGACATCAGTAGCGCCGAGCTCATCAAACATTGTGCGAATTCATTCCTCGCACTGAAGATTTCGTACATCAACGCAGTGTCGGCAATTTGCGAGGCGAGCGGTGCCGACGTGGAGAAAGTGGCTGACGGAATTGGGATGGATCATCGGATCGGTCGCGATTTTCTTAACGCTGGAATCGGATACGGCGGTTCCTGTTTTCCAAAAGACATTGCTGCATTCATCACGATTAGCGAGCGCCTCGGCGTACCGTTCAACCTGCTTAAGGAAGTACAACGCATAAACAACGCTCAAAAGGAAAGTTTTCTGAAAGCGATACGCGAAACGCTGTGGGTATTGCGCGAGAAGCGGATCGCGGTCTGGGGCCTTACATTCAAACCCGATACGGACGACGTCCGTTCGTCGGTCGCCATCGAGTTGGTTACCCACCTGCTGCGCGAAGGAGCGCACGTGGTGGCGTACGATCCGAAGGGAATGCAAAAAGCACGCAGCATTAAAGCAATTGCCGATGCCGAGTTTGCTTCATCGGCTCTCGAAGCAGTGACAGATGCCGAAGCGCTTGTTGTAGCTACCGAATGGAACGAATTTGCGAACGTCGACCTCGACGTGGTGAAAGAAAAAATGAGGACACCGATCGTCTTTGACGGCCGAAACCTGCTGGACCCGGAAACGATGAGGCGCCTCGGCTTTGATTATTACTCGATCGGACGCGCCAGCGTGAAACCACAGTAGCACGCGTATGGCACAGCTCTCGGCCCGCCGCGTCGCGCTGGCGGCGTTGCGGCTGTGGCGAAAGCAGAAACGCTTCGCCGACTCGATAATTTCAGAGCTGTTCGCGAAAGCAGATCTTGCCAGTTCCGATCGCGCTTTTGCCTTCGATCTGTTTTACGGCGTGCTGCGCAATTTAACCCTGCTCGATTTCTGGATTAGTTGCGTGCGACGTCCGCGGATTGAAAGTGAACTTCGCGACATTCTGCGACTCGGCCTCTATCAACTCTTCTTCCTCAAAAGCGCTGAACACGCTGCCGTGCATGAGACAGTTGACCTTGCGGAGAAACGACTGCGGAGCGTTGCGAATGCTGTGCTCAGGGGCGCGACCCGGCAGCGAAGCGAGCTAATCGCACGCGCCGATGCACAGCCATTGTTTGTTCGAACCTCGCATCCGAAATTTCTTGTGGAGCGATGGCAACAGCACTTTGGCGGCGGGCATGCTGAAGTGCTGTGCAGATGGAACAATCTTCCTGCGCCGATGTATGCTCGCATCAATCGGCTAAGAATTAAGGGCGACGAGTTCCTCCGGCGATATCCAACAGCTCGCTCGTTGGGGCGTGGTTCTGAGTTTGTGCAATTTGAGGCGTTGCCGATCACCGCCGTGAGACGCGGACACTGCTACGTTCAAGATCCCAGCACGTCGATTGCGTGTCAGCTTCTCGATCCGAAGCCCGGTGACAAGGTGCTCGATGCCTGTGCGGCACCAGGCGGTAAAACCGGTTACGTAGCCCAACTGATGCAAAACCACGGAACGATCGTGGCATGTGATCGCGACGAAGACCGGCTGGAAATCCTTAAACAAAACATGAGCACTCTCGGCGCCCATATTGCGCTGATTTTTCGGCACGACTGGACGCGCGGGCACCTGCCGGAGATCGCATCACTGGCGCCATTTGATCGCATCCTGCTGGATGCACCCTGCAGCAACACCGGAGTCATGCGGCGGCGTGTGGACGTAAAGTGGCGATTGCAACCAGCGGATTTCCACCGCATGCAACAGCAACAGATCAGAATTCTCCGCGCGCTCGTTCCGTTACTGAAAACGAACGGCGTGCTTGTATACAGCACGTGCAGCCTCGAGCCTGAAGAAAATCGAGACGTCGTTCATCGCATACTCTCGGACATGCCGGTTCTGCGGTTGGAAACAGAAAAATCTTCTTTTCCTTTTCGCGACAATTTCGACGGGGCTTGCGCGGCGAAGCTAATTCGAACCGCGTAGAACTGTACCCGTCGTCTTGTGGGCGGCGCTTCGACGTTTCTCGTACGGAGCGAAGCGGCCACAGTTGCAACCAGTCGCGCTGGTGGAATGATAAGCGCCTATGCATGACGACCGGTTCGATAAGCTCGCAAAAGTGCTGGTTGAATATTCCATTCGCCTGAAGCGCAATGAAACGGTCCTGATCGAGGCGTTCGACATTCCCGACGAAATGACCATCGCACTGATACGAGCGGTACGGAACGCCGGAGGTGTGCCCTTCGCGCAAGCGTATCACGCCCGAGTGAACCGCGCGCTTGCACTCGAAGCGTCAGACCGGCAGCTGAATCTCCTGGCGAGTCATGAACTGGCTCGAATGAAGAAAATGAATGCGTACATAGCCGTGCGCGGTAGCAACAACATCACCGAATTGGCCGATGTGCCGCCGGAGAAGATGAAGTTAATTGGCCGAAAGATGCGCCCGGTGCAGGATCAGCGCGTGAAGAAGACAAAGTGGGTAGTCTTGCGCTGGCCGACACCGTCAATGGCGCAGCTCGCCGGAATGAGCACGGAAGCTTTTGAAGATTTCTTTTTCGATGTCTGCACCCTGGACTATCGGAAGCTGCAGCCTGGCATGAAGGCGCTGAAGGGATTGATGGAAAAGACCGACCGCGTGCAAATCAAAGGCCCCGGCACCGATCTTCGTTTCAGCATGAAGGGAATTCCCGCCGTCATCTGCGGTGGTGATCGCAACATTCCCGACGGCGAAGTCTTCAGCTGTCCCGTGAAAGATTCAGTCGAGGGGTGCGTGACGTTCAACGCGCCAAGCATTTATCAGGGCACTGCTTTTGACGGGATCAGACTCGAATTCAAAAGTGGAAAGATCGTCGCTGCGACGAGCAATGAGACG
>DATBDI010000398.1:0-3014 GCA_036270025.1 Candidatus Udaeobacter sp.
GAGCTGTACCTGAACCGAATCTATTTCGGTGGCGGCATGTATGGCGCCGAAGCCGCGGCGCGAGGATATTTCGGCAAGCCCGCGCGTGAGATGTCGCTCGCCGAATGCGCGACACTGGCCGGTCTCATCAAGAGTCCAAACAGATTGTCGCCCTGGAGCGATCGCGCCGATTCACGTCAGACCCGCGACTATGCACTCGATCGGATGCGCGATCTTGGATTTATCACCCGTGAACAAACCGCCGCCGCGCGAGCAGAGAAGATCAAGGTCGGAAGCCGGCAAAACGCTCAAGGACAAACTTACGCGGTTGATTACATCCGCCAGCAAGTAATCGCAGCCGTGGGATGGGATCGTGCAATCAACGAAGGTTACCGCATTCACACCACAATCGACGTTAATCTCCAGAAAGTGGCCGAGGATTCGGTGCGAAGTCACCTCGAACAAGTCGAGCAGCATTCCGATTACAATCATCAGACTTATGCGACTTACGCGGCTTCGTTCCGCAAGGCGAAGTCAAATGGCACAATGTCAGAACAGCCCCTGCCCGAGTATTTGCAGGGCGCAGTGATCGGCCTGGACAACGCGACCGGTGATATTCTGGCACTGGTGGGCGGTCGCGATTTTGAACACAACCAATACAACCGCGCGCTGCAAGCACGCCGACCCGCTGGCACGGCGATGTTGCCGTTCGTTTATGCGGCGGCTTTCGAGAAAGGAATGTATCCCGGCTCGCTCGTTGAAGATTCGCCTCTTGATAATCGCGCAGTAATGATTGGGGGCACGACAGGAATCCTGGGCGAATGGGGTCCGGAAAGTGCAGACAATCGCTACGAAGGCCCGATGACCGCCAGGCAGGCGCTGGTCAAGTCGAAGAACGGCGCAACTGTGCGCATCGGAATGGACGCCGGACTCGATGCCGTGCTGCAGCTTTGTTCCTTAGCGGGGATTCGGTCGACGCTTCGGGCATTCCCGGCGACATTTCTCGGAAGCAGTGAGATCACTCTGGCCGAGCTCGCGCTCGCGTACACAATTTTCCCGAATGGCGGTTGGCGGGCAAAGACGCCACATATTTTGGAACGCATCGAGGAGAAGGACGGCACGCTGGTCTGGGATGCCAAACAGGAGAGCATTCGGAAAATCGTCATTAAACCTGAGACCGCGTATGAAGTGCATTCCTGTCTGGTGGATGCGCTTCAATCAGGAACCGGCAAAGCTGCGTTTACAGAATTCGGTTTAAAACAAATGCCGGCAGCGGGCAAAACGGGCACGGCTTACGACTTCACCGACGCTTTGTTTGCGGGATACGATTCGAATTTCACTTGTGCCGTTTGGGCTGGGTTTGATAAGCCGCAAAAAATTTATCGCGGCGCGTTCGGCCGCGAGCTCGCGCTGCCGGTGTGGGTGGATGTGATGAATGCGGCCGCCGAAAGTTATCCGCCGCGAGAAATCAAGCAGCCGGCGAATTTGAAGCAGATTGAGATTTGTTCCCGGTCCGGCTTGCTGGCGACCGAGCAATGTTATGACAATGTGAAAACGGCCAGCGGCGATACGGTGCAGCAGCGCACGACTTATACGGAGATTGCCACGCAGTCACAAGCGCCTACTGAGCCTTGTAATGTTCACGGCGAACCGCGCACACGGCTTGCTCGCGAGTTTCCTTCCGGTGACGGTGATTTGCCGCGCGCTTCGCTTGCTGTGGATCTGAGCCAGGTTGTGCCGGTTGAGATTCGAAGCCCCACTCTGGTAGCCGACGCGGACCCTTACAATTCTCTCAAACCAAAGCTGAAACCCCCGCCAGCGCCGCAGCCGCCGACGACAGAAACAGCGGATAATCCGAAGACAGAGAGCACCAATGGCGGCAGCGAAGTGACGACGGCAAGCAGCAGCACAGGAGCGCAAACTCGCTCCGACGCTCAACCACCAGAATCGACCTCAGAGATCAGGAAAGCTATTCCGGTTGAGCCGATCAGGAAGGCTATCCCAGTCCAACCGCAAGAGAGAAAACCGGCGGAGATTCGACGAGCAATCCCGGTCAGACCAATGGATGCTCAAGGTCAGGACCCGACGCTCCTGAGATCAGCCGAATCGCCGCCGCGCGATATCGACGAATAGTTGCCGTCCCTCTCAGTTTAGTCTCTCTAAACGCAAAATGACGAAAACCGAATGACGAAACTCGAAGGAATGACGAATGTCCAAATGACGAACATCAAGACCACCGTTCTTCGTCATTCGGACTTCGTGCTTCTTTCGGCATTCGGTTTTCGTCATTCGACATTCATGATTCGTCTCCGTCACTGACGTTCGAGCGGACGATAGGTCATGATGTCTCGCGACGTAGAGAATTTCCGATTGACCGTTCTCAACCCGGGCGGCCGCGACCCCGAACAAAAGTTCGAGAATGTTCCCGCTCCCGGCGAAGGCCGGCATCCACCCATCAATTTTCATGCATTTGCCGCGTGCACGCAGGGCACTTTTCACTTCAATCCGCGGCGCGCCATCGCAGAAGATACACCGGTGCTTGTTCTCCTGCGCAGCGACCTCCGCGCTTCGGAGCGCGCGATCGCCGATATAAAGAAACACGGTCGCACGGTCGCCGTTTCCCTGAAAGAAACTGGACTCCATCAAATCGCCGAACGCTTACGCGACCGCGCAACGTTATCACGCTTCATCAGGATGGTCGCAGAAGCTGATGGATGTATCGCGACAACGCCGGAAACCGCAGAAATTTATCAGCGTGTCCGGTCAAAACGGGATCGGGCAACAGTCTGGTTTATTCCCACCCCCTACCCGATTGACGATCCGCGGTGGAATTTTTCTGCGCAACCAACTGAGCAATCCGGTATTTTCGTGGGCACACGCGAATGGGACGTGCCATCGCGCAATCATTTTGCGGCGCTGTTGGTGGCGCGGCAGCTTAGCGAAGCAACTGGCGAACCCGTGACGGTTGTTAATCTCGACAGACGCAAAGGGCGTCGTTTACTCGGCGAGCTGAAATTTCCGGAGGGAAAACTTCG
>DATBDI010000399.1:0-1564 GCA_036270025.1 Candidatus Udaeobacter sp.
CCCCTATGCGGCGCGGAAACTTTCATGCCGCCGCCGCGATTGGCGTCGGTTGGAAGTAAGCCTCGTCCGGGGTGCGTCGGTCAAGGCTCGAATGCGGGCGCTGTCGATTGTAGAAGTCGAGATAGCGGCCCAGCGACGAGCGAGCCTCTGCGACCGTGTCGTAGGCTTTGAGATATACCTCCTCGTATTTCACGGATTTCCAGAGCCGCTCGACGAAAACGTTGTCGCGCCAGGAGCCCTTGCCGTCCATGCTGATGGCGATCCCGTTCGCGAGTAAGACGCCGGTGAACGCCTCGCCGGTGAATTGGCTGCCTTGGTCGGTGTTGAAAATCTCCGGCTTGCCATATTTGCGGAGGGCCTCTTCCAAGGCTTCGACGCAAAAGCCGGCGTCCATCGTGATCGACACCCGGTGGGAGAGCACGCGCCGGGTGAACCAATCGACGACGGCGACGAGATAGACGAAGCCACGCGCCATCGGGATATAGGTGATGTCCGTCGCCCAGACCTGATTGGGCCGCTCGACCTTCAGGTCGCGCAGCAGATACGGGTAAATCTTGTGTCCCGGCGCGGGTTTCGAAGAGTTGCGGCGCCGATAGATCGCCTCGATCCCCATGCGCCTCATCAGCGTCGCCACATGTCGGCGGCCGACGGCGACGCCTTCGCGCTGGAGAAAATCGCGCAGCATGCGCGAGCCTGCGAAAGGGCGCTCCAGATGCAGTTCGTCGATGCGCCGCATCAGCGCCAAGTCTTTGGGCGACACAGGGCGCGGTCGGTAATAAACCGAGCTCCGGCTGAGATTTAAAACCTTCGCCTGGCGCGCGACGGGCAGATCGTGGGCGGGCTCGATCATCGCTTTGCGCTCAACAGGCCGGCCTTGCCGAGCGCTCCGGACAAAAAATCGTTCTCCAGCGCAAGCTCTCCGATCTTGGCATGGAGCGCCTTCAAATCGACTGCCGGCGCGGTCGCCTCATTCTTGTCGCGCCCAAAGACTCCGGCCGCCCCGTCGAGCAGCTGACTGCGCCATTGCGTGATCTGGTTCGGATGGACATCAAATTGCTGCGCCAATTCGGCCAGCGTCTTCTCCCCCTTGATCGCGGCCAACGCCACTTTCGCCTTGAAGACCGATGTGTGGTTCCGACGGGCTCTCTTCGTCATCTTCGCTCCTGATATCCGGCAAATCATGCCGCTGTCAGGCAGAAAATCCACTTAACGCCCTGCCCAGTTTTACGAGGCCAGCTCTCAATTTCGATGGCGGCTTTCCAGGTGACGCCGACGAGTTCAGCGGTCGGATAAATCGCAAAAAGGGATCAGATTGAGCGTGGCGATTGACGGCATTTTGTTGTGCGTGATGTTCGTGCACCACCCCCGTTCAAAAGTAGCGCAATTATAGAGGAATTTATTTTTGGCATCGACGGCTGTGTGTCTAGTCTAGTGTCCGTCCATGAACATGTGTTTTTGTTGGCAGGAGTCGGCTGCATTGGCGCCGAAGGCAGCAGCTTGCAACGCCGTTTCAATCGCTTGGGCGATTGCGAAGGCTGCTCCCGGCGCGAAGGGCCGAAAATCC
>DATBDI010000400.1:0-3829 GCA_036270025.1 Candidatus Udaeobacter sp.
GCCAGCGAAATCGGCTTGCCAGTATCGATCGACTCGGCGCGCGCGAATTTCTCCAGATCCCGTTCAATCAAATCGGCGATGCGCAGTAGAAAGCGCGAGCGATCGGTTGCCGGTGTCTGTGACCAATCACGAAACGCCTTCTCCGCTGCAGCGACGGCAAGATCAACATCGTGCGCGTCGCTATCCGCGACTTGCGAATAGGGCTTGCCTGTGGCCGGTTCGATGTTTTCCAGATATTTCCCGCCGATCGGCTCGACAAAATCGCCGTTGATAAAATTTTGGATACGAACCGGCATCTGAGACATGGCAAGCTGCGCGCGGATACATCGAGAGATTCCTCGACTTCGCTCGGAATGACAAGCAAGCGAGGAAAAATTATTCTGGCCAAGCGAGTCACCGTCGATGTAAAAAGCTGCCCCGGAAATAATCACATGAAAAAATCTTCGTTGTTGCTTGCTGGGTTCGTTCTGTCTGTTCTGACCGTCGCGTTCGGGACGAATCATGGATTCAACGACATGTTCGGTCCGTTGTTTCACCCGGCGCCCGGCATCCCGCATCCCGGCGGCCCAAGACACGGCCTCGATTCGCTTCACCGTTGGAACGTGATCGCAATTAATGCCAGCGGTCTGGATCATACTCCGGTCGCCCCGGGGGAGAACCGCGTTTTCGGAGAACAGCTCGGGCCCGGGCGAGCCAGCCGGGCAATGGCGATTGTCCACGGCGCCATGTTCGACGCGCTTGATGCGGTCGTCGGCGGTTACATGAGTTACACCGGAACACAGGCTCCGCACGGCCCAATGTCTGTGGATGCCGCGATCAGCCAGGCCGCGCGCGACACTCTGGCGGCGATGTTTCCATCGCAAACGGCGACTTTTGATGCGTACCTCGCAGAAGATTTAGCTGCCGTCCCCAACGCACATCAAAGAGCAAACGGGATCGATTTGGGGCAACGGACGGCTGCAGCGATCCTGGCCATGCGTCTCCATGATGGCTCGCAAAACCCAGAGGCGAGCGTTGGCGTCGATTATTTCCCGAGCAATCTGCCCGGACACTGGCGGCAGGATCCAATAAGCTTGATTCCACTCGCGCTAGGTGCGCACTGGGGCCAGTGCATTCCGTTTGTTGTCACCTCGACCAGCCAATTCCGCGCGCCGCCTCCGCCCGCCATGACAAGCGCTGCTTATACCGCCGCATACAACGAAGCGAAGGACGTGGGTGGCGTGACGTCGACGCAGCGGACGGAAGAGCAAACGTTCATCGGCACTTTCTGGGCGTACGATGGCACACCGAGCCTTTGCGCGCCTCCGAGACTGTACAATCAGATCACCGTGCAAATTGCCGACGAGAGGGGGTTGAGCGCTATTCAATTCGCGCGCCTGCTGGCATTGGTAAACGTCGCCATGGCCGATGCCGGAATGACGATTTGGGAATCGAAATACCATTATGATTTCTGGCGCCCTGTTCTTGGTATTCGCGAATCGGATCCGGGTACTGGTCTCACCGGGCTTGGCGATGGAAATCCCGACACGGTTGGCGATCCTAACTTTAGCCCGTTAGGCGCGCCTGCCAGCAATCTCACTGGCCCGAACTTTACGCCGCCGTTCCCCGCATACCCGTCGGGTCATGCCGGATTTGGAGGGGCACTCTTCCAAGTCATGCGCCGCTTCTACGGCACCGATAACGTCGCGTTCACGTTTGTTTCCGACGAGTTCAACGGGCAAACCAGGGACAACATCGGAAACATCCGTCCTTATCGGCCGCGCAGCTTTTCGAATTTGTCGCAGGCCGAGGAAGAGAATGGCCAGAGCCGGATTTATCTCGGCATTCATTGGTCCTTCGATAAGACCGAAGGCATCGCCCAGGGTCGCCGCGTGGGCGATTACGTATTCGATCACGCTTTCAGGCCGACGCATTAGAGCAGAAGCGGTCAGTTGTACCCGTCGTAAATCTTCGGCTTCGCCGTTTGAATGTGTCGGTCAATTAGCGCGCAGAATTCGTCCGTGTGCCAGTGTTTTCGTGTAGCCCACCATGTTTGGAAGCCGGGATACGCAACGGTGTCGGCAATTGTGCGCTCATATCCCCGCCACAGTCGCTTGTCGAGCGTTCCATCCAAAACGTTGAGATAGAGGCTGTCGGCAAACCGCAACAAACGCCCCAGATGCGCACCGAACCTCAGCTTCGACCCGGCATCCAAGTCGTCGAAAGATCGCAGAGCGCGAAGCCAGAGAACGGCCATTTCAGGATTCTCCACAAGCGTTCGATTCAAATCACTCCAGTGTGTGGTCAAAGCGTTCATCGCCGCGCGTTGGCTTTCCTTGTTTTGGTTCCGGATTTGAGCGGCCAAATAAACGATTGAAATAATCACGCCGATAGCGCCGAGCATTTGTCCGACCGCGCTGATCATCTCCCAGTTCATAGTTGTTACTTTAGCGGTAGCTCGACAAATTCGCCGCCGATAAAATTCTAGGATTTTAGCTAACCTTCAACGATTACGAGCACGATCACGAATAAGGAATCAAAGAGTAACAAATCCAAAATCGAAACGCCTTTTACAACCAGCGGTGTGCGAATTTTCCGAAGAATGAGCCGTTTTCCGGATCGTTGTTGCGTTAAGGGGTATGAAATCATTCTATTTCTCAAAACGAAAACTGCAGCTTGTGCCGGTGGCAATCATCCTGATCGCCCTGGCAGCATCCACCCAAATCCGTGCGCAAAGCATTACCACTATTGACGCGCCTGGTGCGGGGACGGGCCCCTTTCAGGGTACAAGTACCCTGGACATCAACGCCGCTGGGACAATCATAGGATTCAGCCGTGACGCCAACAGTGTCCGACACGGTTTCAGCCGGTCCCGGAATGGCGTTTTCACCATGTTCGACGCGCCGGGTGCGGGCACAGCACCTGGCCAGGGGACGCGGGCCTATTCAGTCAACCCGAGTGGGGCGATTACAGGATACTTCACTGACTCCGCGAATGTGGCCCACGGCTACGTTCGTTCCAATCAAGGCGTGATTACCGTATTCGACGCGCCGGGTGCGGGCACGGGGGCGGGTCAGGGCACGTTCCCTTATAACAGCCCGCAACTCATCAACCCGAACGGGGCGAGCACGGGATTTTATACTGACTCGGTAGGCGCGCTTCACGGTTTCGTGCGCGATGACAATGGCGTTATCACCACGTTCGATGCGCCGGGTGCAGGCACAGCAGCCGGTCAGGGCACGCAAAGTTTCGCAATCAGCCCAAAGGGAGAGATCACAGGATTCTACTTTGACGACACCTTTGCGACCCATGGCTTCCTGCGAGACAACAAGGGCGTTATCACGACATTCGATCTGCCGGGCGGGGGCACAGGCCCATTCGAGGGTACGTATGGCGGCGGCTTTACTCCAAATGGGACCATCTTGGGAGTCCTCATTGACGCGGACTTTGTGAATCACGGCTTCCTGCTGGATAAGCATGGCGCGGTTACAATTTTCGATGCTCCGGATGCCGGTACGGGCTTCAACCAAGGTACGCTCCCTTGGGATATCAATACGAATGGAGCGACCACGGGATGGTATGTTGACAATGCAAACGTAAATCACGGCTTTGTGCGCGATAAGCACGGCGCCATTGTCGAATTCGACGTTCCGGGGGACTTCGGTCCTTGGGGGGCCATTGCTCCGAACGGGGCCGTGACCGGAGTTTACTCCGACGCGAACAATGTAAATCACGGCTTCCTGCGCGAACCGGATCGGGGGTTGGGCTTGGCCAAATTTGAACGGCCGTAACTCCCTGAATTCAACTACGCCATAATTCTCCTGAATCATCGCCGACGACAGATTGAAAC
>DATBDI010000401.1:0-1855 GCA_036270025.1 Candidatus Udaeobacter sp.
CCTTGAACAAGTGTGATTTTCGCGGTCGTCGCTGATTGTGCGCAGAAAAAGACTCGAAACGCAGCCAATTTCGTGTATTCAGGTAGTTATCACGACCCCTGATCCGTACACGCAAGGAGGCGTTTCGAGTGAACTCTACTACACGTCAAAAGTGGCTCCGACGCAAGCGGCGAATTGAAAAAAGATTGAAGGCCCGCAAGTTCCGGGCACGCTCCCGGCCGATGTTCGCCGCGCGCAACATTGCTCACGAGATCGCCGACCGCACCCGCGCCATCGGCCACGGCGGAATCGGCTCGATTCATCTGCTGGCCCGCAAAGTCGGATTGATCCAGACCCTCGACCGCGAACTGCAATTGCTCAAGGTCCATCTGCCGTACCACGAATCAGACCACGTGCTGAACATCGCCTACAACATTCTCTGCGACGGAGACTGCCTGCAGGACCTGGAACGTCTGCGCAACGACGAGGCATACCTCGATGCCCTGGGCACCTCGCGCATTCCCGATCCGACCACCGCCGGCGACTTCTGCCGGCGCTTCGAATCGGCCGAGACGGTGCGGACGCTCATGGAGACGATCAACACCGTGCGCCTGGGCGTGTGGAAACAGCAGCCCTCCGAGTTCTTCGATCGGGCGGTCATCGACGTCGATGGCACCATCGCCCCCACCATCGGGCGATGCAAAGAGGGGATGGACATCAGTTACGATGGCCAGTGGGGTTATCATCCGCTGGTGGTGTCGCTGGCCAACACCAAAGAGCCGCTGTACCTGCTGAATCGACCGGGCAACCGCCCCAGCCATGAAGATGCCGCGGAGTATCTGGAACGGTCCATCGTTCTGTGCCGAGCGGCGGGGTTCAAATCGATCCTGATGCGCGGCGACTGCGACTTCTCCCAGACCGCGTATCTGGACGGATGGGACGATCTGCGCGATGACCAGAACCAGGCCCTCGTGCAGTTCCTCTTTGGAATCGATGCGATGCCCAACCTCGTGGCCAAAGCCAACGCGCTGGATCAATCAGCATGGAAAAAACTTGAACGGCCGGCGCGGTATGAGGTGGCAAGCGAGCCCCGCGCCAAGCCCGCCAACGTCAAGCAGCAGGTGATCGAGCAGCGCGGCTTCAAGAACCTTCGCCTGCGCGCCGAGCATGTGGCCGAGATCCGCTACCGTCCCCACAAATGCGATCGGGACTATCGGCTGATCATCACCCGCAAAACCATCGACGTGAACAGCGCCCAGGAAAAACTCTGGGAGGAGTACCGCTACTTCTTTTACATCACCAACGACTGCCAGACACCCGCGGCCCAATTGGTGCTGGAGGCCAACGCGCGCTGCGATCAGGAGAACCTGATCGCACAACTCAAGAACGGCGTGCATGCGATGCGCCTGCCGGTGAGCAATCTGCTCGGCAACTGGGCGTACATGGTGATGGCGAGTCTGGCCTGGACGCTCAAGGCATGGTGGGGGTTGATGCTGCCAAAAGGCACGGGTCGCAATCGTGAGACACGCCGGCAACAACAACGCGACATTGTAAGGATGGAGTTCAAGCGTTTTGCCGCCAGCGTGATCCGCCTGCCATGCCAGATCATCAAAAGCAGCCGGCGGCTGATCTACCGGTTCTTATCTTACAACCCCTGGCAAGAGCCGCTGCTGGCGGCGGTCGCGAGCTGGCGTACACGGACCCAATGCTGACACAAGACAGAATTGATGCCGGGGTCAGGACGCTCCGGTTCGCGATGGACTTGTGGCGGAGGCCAGACGATACACAATCACAACAAGATTCTGACCCGAAGCCACGGTGGTGGTGCGCCCATTGCCGCCGGCCTCAGGCCGCCGAGAGATACGCTTGTTTAAGG
>DATBDI010000402.1:0-4456 GCA_036270025.1 Candidatus Udaeobacter sp.
TAAACCTGACGCCCGCTTAATTTTCCTCCAACAAGCACGTCCGATGGCGATCCAAACGGTGTGTCGATCTTGTGTTCAGTCGCGTCGCGTAATTCCTCAATCTGGTACAGACCGCTGCCACCGATGATGCCAATCGCTGGAATGTCTTCATTCATGAGCGCTGCGATTTAAGACGGGAATTAGAGGATTGTCACGAACCAGATCTACTTGAATGAGCGCAGATCACTTTCATTAACACCTGGCTTGAGCCCGGTGGTCATGCATGCCTGCGTACCAAGCCGTTTCAACGGCTTTCACGATCGCGTCACCGAAGTAAGCCAAGATCCATGACCACGCGCGAAACGTAAGCCGTTAAAACGGCTGACGTGTTAGCCGTCCGCAGAATCACCGGTCTTAAAGGTCCGGTGTGAATGAAACTGTCTCTGTGGCGAATGCGATTTGGCCGTGTATTGTTTCGCCCGTTCCATGCCGAAATTTTTCATCAAGACGTACGGTTGCCAGATGAACGAGCGCGATTCCGAGCAAGTCGCGCATTCGCTTATCGCGCGCGGTTATGAGCGGGTCGCACACGAATCAGAAGCCGACGTGGTGCTACTTAACACGTGCAGCGTACGCGACATGGCTGATCAAAAGGCAATGGGCAAAATGGGAATGTTGGGACGATTGGCGAAAGAGCGGCCGCAGGTCGTCTTCGGGTTCCTCGGATGCATGGCGCAAGCGCGCGGCGAGTCGCTCCTGAAAGCCTTGCCACATGTGGACCTTGTCGTCGGGACACAGAAATTTCATCGGGTGGCTGATTACGTTGAGGAACTGGTTGCGCGAAAAAACGGCCAATCCTCAGAAAACGCTCAACGCCCAGCGCCCAACGTCCAACGTTCAATGGAAAGGCGGATGGACGATTTGCGCTTTTCGATTGTGGACGTTGCAGAGGAGCCAGGGTCGCAATCGACGATCCGCGAGCAAGACCTCGCACCGCATCAGGCGACGGCGTTTGTCTCCATCATGCAGGGATGCAATATGCACTGCACATTCTGCATCGTGCCGCAGACGCGCGGCACGGAGCGCAGCCGTTCCATCGACGAAATCGTGCGCGAGGTACGCGACCTCGTTTCACGCGGCGTCAAGGAAGTGACTCTACTGGGGCAAATCGTGAATCTGTACGGTCGCCACGAATTCCCGAAGATCGACAACAAATCTCCATTCGTGCAATTGCTCGAGGGCGTTCACGACGTGGATGGCCTCGAGCGACTGCGTTTCACTTCGCCACATCCGATCGGCTTCCGCGATGATTTGCTCGAGGCGTTCTCGCGTTTGCCGAGACTTGCTGAACACGTTCATCTGCCGTTGCAATCGGGCTCCAATAGAATTCTCAGAGCGATGCACCGCGCATATACGGCAGAGAGATATGTGGATCTGGTCCGGCGAATTCGGCAGGCGCGCCAAGGCATAGCGATTACCACGGACATAATCGTCGGATTCCCGGGGGAGACCGAAGAAGATTACAGACAGACGCGCGATCTCGTTGAGGAGATCCAGTTTGATAACGCATTTGTATTCCGGTATTCGCCTCGGCGCGACACACCGGCGGCGATGATGTCGAACCAGATCGCCGAACGCACGAAGGAAGGGCGCAACCAGGATCTGTTGCAAGTAGTGAACGAATCGAATCGTCGAAGTCTCCAACGCCTGGTGGGAAGCGACGTGGAAGTTCTTTGCGAAGGCCCAAGCAAAACCAACCCGGCGCGTCTGATGGGTCGAACGCGCACGAACAAGATTGTCGTATTCGAAGGCAACGAGAATTTGATGGGGGAACTACTCAACGTCCGGATTGAGCGCGCTAATGGATTCAGCTTGTACGGCATGCCGATTAAAGCAGCGCATGCCTTCGGCTTGCCTTCTTTGGAGCGCAAGCCGGAGGTACGCGCTACTCTGGCCTTTTAAGTAGCGCCTTATTAATCGCAGGTTGAAAACTTGCGACACCTTATCCAAACTCACACGCTACCAGCGATTTTCCGACCCGTGATTTACCATTTCTCTTTGCAGACTGCCGGAATTTTAGCGGGCGCATTTCTAGTCTTGATCGGTTTGTTCGGATTTTTGAAACCGAGCTTCGCCGGTGTGATGCAGCGCTTTCCACGCTCGTACATTACTGGAGTGATCCTGCTTACGATTTGTCTCGCGTGGACGTTTTGGCTACTCGCCACGATTCAGATGGGCGAATTCTCCGCGTTCCGGCGTCCACTTCTGATCGCCCTACCAATAGGGTACGCACTGGCGCTGCGTTTCGTCGATGAATTTCTCGCGGTGCGCGCTCTTGGAATTCTTTGTTTGCTCGCCGCGGAGCCGCTGCTCGATGCGGCTTTTTTGCGGTACGAAACCAGCCGGTTACTGGTGACAGTATTTGCTTACATCTTGATCATCGCGGGCCTGTTTTGGGTGTCCATTCCTTATGTGTTTCGCGATCAAATCAACTGGAGCGCCCGCAGCGCATTCCGCTGGCGCTGTTTAAATGCGATCGCGTTGATCTACGGCGGCGCCATTCTCACGCTTGCATTGACGCGCTATTGAGAACTGTAGCCGGCGGTCTGCGACCGCCGATGCACACAGGCAAGCAGCGGTTTCGGCGCTCACAGAGCGCCGTTACAGTAGAGGATGGATCGCATTCTGGTGATTCGCGGTGGCGCGATCGGCGATTTTCTTCTCACCTTGCCAGCGCTGAAGGCGCTGCGTGAAGCCTGGCGGCAGGCGCACATTGAGATTCTTGGTTACACCCACATTGTCGTCCTTGCCGAGAACCGCTTCTATGCGCAAGCAGTGCGCTCAATCGAATCTGGGCAGCTCTCGAAGTTCTTCGCCACCAATTCTGAATTGCCATCCGAATTTGCAGATTACTTCGGCAGCTTCGATCTAATCATCAGCTACCTGTATGATCCGGACAGCATCTTCGCAACGAACCTTCGCCGGTGCGGCATTAAGCATCTGCTTTGCGGACCCGCGAGGATGGTGCAAACCGGCGGGCATGCCGCGCGCCAGCTTGCGCGACCCATTGAACATCTCGGCATCAAAGTTTTCGATCTGTCCGAACGACTTTTTCTCTCGGCGGAAGATCGTCAGTTCGCCCGGGAATTTCTTCGACCGCTACAGAAGCCGGTTCTCACGATTCATCCGGGAAGCGGCAGTAAAGAAAAGAACTGGCCGCTCGAACATTGGATCGCACTCGCCGAACGCACGCATGGTTCGACAGAGAATTTTGGTTCGCTGATCGTGGTTTGCGGCGAGGCGGACGAAGCGCAGCGCCAGCAGCTAGAACGTCAATGGAACAGTTCCAACATTCGCTTCGCATACAATTTACCACTGCCACAGTTGGCCGCCTTGCTCGAAAAATCGGTGTTCATTGGGCATGACAGCGGGATCTCGCATTTGGCCGCGGCCGCCGGCGCAAATTGCATTTTGCTTTTCGGGCCGACTGATCCGGATGTGTGGGCGCCGCACAACAGCAACGTGCAAGTCATCCGCGCGCCAAACAGAAGACTCAGCGATCTCGAAATAGAACGGGTCGAAGCTGCGGTTCGTGCTGCCCTGCGAAGCTACTGAGAAAAAGATTCCGAGCCGAACGTTTTCTTCGGCTGTAGTGTGCGCTGTCCTCAGCGCGGGTACCCCGGCGCCCAGCAAAGCGATTTCCGCTGAGGACAGCGGACTCTACAGCATCCACCACTTAGTGTTCGTAGCCGTTTGGAAACTTCTGATGCCATTTCCAGGCGCTTTCGATGATGACATCGAGCGACTGGAACTGCGGCTTCCAACCAAGCTCGGCCTTAATTTTGTCTGAAGAAGCGATCAGTCGTGGCGGATCGCCCGGTCTGCGCGGCTTTTCAATGGTTTCGATCTTTCTTCCCGTGATTTTGCGGCAGGCGTCGATGACCTCTCGAACACTGGAACCGCCTCCGGTGCCGAGATTATAGAATCCGCTGCCGGTGGCACTGAGAGCCAGAATGTGGGCGTGCGCGAGGTCGAGAATGTGAATGTAGTCTCGAATACAGGTCCCATCGGGCGTGTCGTAATCCGTTCCGTAAACCTCGACGTTTGGGCTCTTGCCGAGCGCCACCCTCAACACGGTGGGAATCAAGTGCGTCTCCGGCCGGTGATCTTCGCCGAACTTCTCCGTGGCACCGGCGGCGTTGAAGTAACGCAACGAAACAAATTTGAACCCGTGTATCTCATCGTACCAGCGCAGAATTTTTTCGAACGCGAGCTTCGATTCGCCGTACGGACTGATGGGGCGCGGCACTGCGGTTTCATCAATCGGCACGCGCTCGGGCGGCCCGAAAATTGCGCACGTCGAAGAAAAAATGATCCGGCGAACGCCCGTTTCAACCATTGCATCGAGTAGATTTAAGCCATTGGAAATGTTGTTGCGAAAATACTTGGAGGGGTCGCGCATTGACTCGGGCACAAG
>DATBDI010000403.1:0-2587 GCA_036270025.1 Candidatus Udaeobacter sp.
GATCACCCACGACGCAACTTTGCCGGGAAACGCGTTAGGACCGGCGGGTTGGCCCGGGCTGCGCGAGGAGCCGATCGCCGCTGCAACAGCGATGCCGGCTGCTATCAATAGGGACAAGCCAAAGATAACCCGCAATCGTGATGATGCGGCTGTGCGGTTTGAATTCGCGATCATGTTTGCATCACTAATTGCCAGACGCTTAAGCGCGTTTTTACCCGGGATCGCACACGGCTGTCAATACATTTTGCCGCAGGCTACATAACTTGCGTTTACCCTTCGCCCGGGATTGTGTGCTCCCAGATTCTGGGGAGCGCGCGCGTCTCGCATGCTGGTTTCGGTGTCACGCCGAAACGAACTTACCGGACATCTTGCCACTCCACTCTGGGTTGAGTGCGCAAGCGAAGCCCGCGATGGCGAGGACGCCATCGCCAGCACGCGAGACGCGTGCCCTCCCCAGAATCTGGGAGCGGCGATCGGCTACGCCGCGCGCGGGCGGGGCGTGGGAGGTGGCCGCGGTGTCGCGTGCGGTCGGGCACTAGGCGTGGGTCTTGGTGTCGCTGTCGGACTGCCCGAAGCCGTTGGAGTGGGACTAACACTTGCAGTTGCTGTCGCTGTAGGTGTGGGCGTTGCTCCGGGGATGCGGAACGCGTAAACTTTGTTGTCGGCGCTGAAATAAATCCGCCCGCGAGCAGCAATGCCTGTGTTCCATTGACGCGTGCCACTCATTAATTCATTTGCGCCGCCGCCTGCGTAAATCTCGACGCCGGTATCTCCGTCATAGGCGTGCAGGCGCTGATCGCCTTGTACGCCCGCCACCCAGACAATGGGGTTATGGATATCATCTGTGGTTGTAACCCACGGCGAACCTCGCCCGTTCTGACTCTGGCTCCAGGCGCTCACGATCGTGGGTGGATTTGTTCGTGTAATTCTGTACGCCCTGATCGCGCCAGCGTCGTTATGAAAAGCAAAATATGTTCCCAGGATGGTGTGGTACGTAACAGCTGATATTCCTCGGTTGATCCCGGACACAGGGGCATGGGCCACCGGCGCGGTGATACCACCGAGATTATTGCGGTTAACCAGATAGGCATTGTGATCTTTACCGAGAGCAAGCACAAGCTGAGACGGGATGGCCCCAGGAACATCAATCACCGTGGCGCTGACACCGCCCAGATCGGTGTCTGTTTTATCGAGATTGAGCCAGTTAACTGGCGCCCAGTAGTCGGTAGCCTGACCGGTCCAAGTCGGACCGGCTTGCAACCGGATAATCGCTTCTCCGCCCATCCAATTACCGCCCGTGTTAAACGTGTTACCAGTAACCACGAACATGTTAGTGCCATCGCTCGCAACTCCTCCATGGCCCCAAATCCCTCCTCCAATGGCCGTGGTAGCCCAGGCGCGGACATTCGTTGGATTGTCGATATCCACGCCTACTACCCAGCCGTGGTAATTGTCGCAATCGCCGCTGTAGCCGGAGTAAGCTACATAGACGATCCCGCTGACAAGCACCAACCCACCACGTTCTTCCTGCACCCGTGACTCAAAGTTCATGCCGTTATACGTGGCAGTCGCGTTCACATCAACCGGCCAGCCAGGCGTGGTAGCGCCGGTGTCCACGTTCAACGAATAAATGAAATGCTTAATGGGAGAGCCAGCGATTAACGCGTCGAAGAACAGTCTTCGGGAGGCCAGATCGACAACTGGCGTGCCGGTGATACCGACAGGATTAATATTACCGCACGGAAGACCCTGAATAACAGCCGGTCCGATGTCGGTGCGCTGCCAGATTACTGTGCCGGTAGTCGCGTTCAACGCATAAACATTGTTCGATTCAGTCACGGCAATAATCATTTGGCCGTTCGCGCCGCCCTCGACGTAAAGCGGCTGGGCATAAACGTTGCCGGAAATCGTGCCGTCAAAGTTCAGGTCTCGCGTCAGGTTCGCGACGGCTGAAGGCGTGAACGCCGCATCGATATAAACGCCGTCACGCGAAGGATCATTGTGCTCCTGCGTAATGCTGGCTTGCCCGCTTAGTGGCACAACGGCACTGCCGAAGATTTCAATAAAAAGTGACGATAGCAGGACCGAAAGTTTCATACCCGACGATTGATCCGGATGCCCGGCTTGAGATCGGCCGCCACGACAAGCTTTCAGTTAGAATCGCACGTCCATGTGCTTCGCACGATCGGAGCCGCGAGCCTTGCGTGTTGGCTCCTGCTATCGCGCCGCCGCTGGCCGCGGTCGCGGAGTAGGATGCGGTCTCGGCGTCGCGCGAGGCCTGACAGTGGGTGTCGGTCTGGGTGTAGCCGTTGGACTGCCTGAAGCGGTGGCTGTGGCGGTTGGCGTTGGGCTCGCTGTCGCCGTTGAACTAGGAGTCACAGATGGCGTGGGCGTCGAAGTTGCCGTGCCCGTCGCAGTTGGTGTCGGACTTGCCGTCGCTGTTGCAGTAGGTGTCGCGCTTGGAGTAGCAGTTGGGCTCGGCGTTGATGTTGCCGTTGCAGTAGCCGTCGCAGTCGGAGTCGGACTTGGAGTGATTGTTGCAGTGGCCGTAGCCGTAGATGTTGCGGTAGGGGATGCGGTCGGAGTC
>DATBDI010000404.1:0-2579 GCA_036270025.1 Candidatus Udaeobacter sp.
CTGCTCGGATCACCCGAAGTAGATGATACGTTTCGCGCCCGACTGGGAATCGCAGATAAAATTTCACCTGCGCAGATGGGTGCAGTAAACGCAGCGATGGAACGCGCGGTGGGCGAGACTGCCCTTTCTCTGGAATCGCAGATGATCTTGCTCGCCACCGCAGTCAGTGGCTCACCTTTTCTTGGATTACTCGGCACCGTCTGGGGTGTGATGGATGCTTTCACCGGGGTCGCCGAGGCCGGCTCGCCTAGCCTTGTGTCCATGGCGCCGGGCGTCTCCGGTGCGCTTATCACGACAGTGACCGCGCTGTGTGTCGCCATTCCAGCAATGTTTGGTTACAACTTCCTCGTAACCAGCATCCGCGGGATCATCGTGGAAATGGACAACTTCGCCGCCGAGCTCGCTTCCGAGTTCGAGCACAAGTATGTCGATCACGGTGCGCGTGAGGCAGCATTGCGGAGATGATGAGAATTCCTCTGTCATTGAGCGTTGAGTGTTGGGCGTTGAGCGTTGGGCGTTTTGCGAAACTTATCGTCAACACCCAACGCTCAACATCCAACGCCCAACATCCAATTGGCAGCATATGAGACGCTACTCACAACGCCAGAGTCTCTCCACGTTAAGCGAGATCAACATCACGCCGCTGCTCGACCTCGCTTTTGTGCTGTTGATCATCTTCATGATTACCACGCCGCTGCTGGAAAGCAGCATGAACCTGGTGATTCCATCCAGCGGCACCAAGAATCCGCCCATTAACACGTCGCATGTGCAAACGGTCTCAATCGATCGTACCGACACGATCCGGTTCAATAATCAGGTGATGAACTTGGAAACTCTGACGACGCAGTTAGTGCAGTTGAAACAGGCGAATCCCGATATCGCCATTGTGATTCGGCCTGATCGTGATTTGCCGGTGCAAAAGCTGATCGGATTGATGGAGGCGGTGCAACGCGCGGGGATCAGCAAGGTTGGAATTGCCACCAGAGCTGAAGCGAAATAAATGGCGAAACAAGCGCGGTTTTGGCGGAACGTTACGCTGATTGCTCTCGCGCATGTCGCACTCATTGCGGCCTTGGTCCGCTGGAGTGCGGCGGCGAGGGCTGAACCCCATCCCGAGAGGATTGTATGGTTGGGGGCGACTGAAACAGCCGGCGAGCTCGAAAAAGAACCATCGCGATCAGCCTCAGATTCAACTAGTCGAGTCGAACCGACACCGCCCCAAGATGAGGAAGTCGAAAATGAAAAGTCTGCGGTAACTGCGGCTAAAAGCGAAATCGAATTGCCGTCACCGACTCCCAAGCCGACGCCAACACCAACCGAGACGCCTCATCTAAAGCCGACTCCCAGTCCGACACCAAAAGCAAAGGCAACGCCAAAGGCACTCCCGAAACCGACGGCAAAGAAAATTGTGGTCGCGAAAGCGTCTGCCAAAGCTTCCCCAAAACCTAAGCCGAGTTCCGAAAAGATCATCGACAAGTCCGGAAAGCCTGAAAAGAAAACTCCGGTAAAAGTTACGTCTGAAACTCAAAGGGGCAGTGCAAAGACGAGTTCAACATCCAAGGCTGGCACTGCTGGGGGTGGAAGCAGCGCATCGGAGTTCGGCTGGTATGGCAACATGCTGCATGACCGCTTTTACAGCGCCTGGATTCAGCCGACCAGCAACATACCGTCCGGTTCGAAATTCTCGGCGTTGGTCAAAGTTCGCATCGACAAAGATGGGCACGTTTCCAAATTCGAAATCGTTAAGCCGTCGGATAACGCCGTAGTGAACGAATCGGTTGCAGCCGTTGCGAAACAAGTTTCTGAGGTTGACGCCCCACCGGACGGGCTCATCAAGGGCGATCACTACGACGTCAAAATCAACTTTGAGCTGAATACCGAGCAGGGAACGTCGAACTGATGACGATCTTAGCCGAGTGCAAATCGCCGCTGCCCTTAGAAAAGAGAGCGAGCCGTCGGGGATAATTCCAAGATTTCCGGCGGTCGCTTTAAGTGTCGCTCGAGTTCCTTCGAAACTTCGTCGCGCCAACGCGGGGATTGAGTCAGAGCAGCAATGTGACGTTCATATGCAGCCGCGTCGTTAAAGCGCGCGAACCAGACAAAAACGTTTTCGCCTTCACGTACCGGCAGCGCGGGAAAAGTGTTCTCGCTGTGCTCGGTTACGAAACACGCCAGGACTGTTGCGCCCGAACCGTTCACGGCCGGTTTCACTGTTTTCTCGAAAAACTCAACGAAGCTCACATCCACCGGCGCATCGAAATAATAGATCGTCGCCACGATCAATTCGCTCCGGGCCTCGTTCGATCCAGGTCGAGGGCGCTCCCTGTTTCCGAGAGAAAATCCCGACGTTGGCGTTGCCGGATGCAAGAGCAGCACGTTATCGGAATCAATCATGGTTGCGTTGGCCGCTTCGCGATGCGCCTTCCACACTGGTCCGCCGTAAAAATCCTTGAGCGTCTCCACGCGCGAAGGCATGTCCCGAAAACCTCTCAGCCAGACAAATCGGTTTGGATCATCCAGGTCCCGGAACTGACCGATGACCTTCATCCCGAGCGCTTCCTGCGATTCGACAAATTCCC
>DATBDI010000405.1:0-2338 GCA_036270025.1 Candidatus Udaeobacter sp.
GAGACACCGCTGTCGATGAGCGCGCGTCCAGTGCTGGCCCAAATCTTTTTCACAACCAGCGCGCCATTTTCCCGGACGATTCGACCCAGATGCTGCACTGCCGCAGCCGTAGCAGATTTGCGGATCGCTTCCGGCGAAGAGCGCGAAGTCAGTTCGCAATAACGTCGGGCGACTTCTCCCACGCGCAGTGTGAGGAAAGCGTTCGCGGCTCCGGTCGACACACACTTCACCAGCAAAGCCGAGATCCCGCTCATTCCCGGAATTCCACTTTTGAGCGCCGGCACCACCGAGACCGCGAGCGGCGCAACCATTTCACCAAGCTCGAGCGATTCGAGGCCGCTGGCGACAAATGCAGTTCCGGCGACGTTCACATAGAGCCGGATTAGTTCTCGAGGCGAAGGACGCTGAACGTAAACACGGGCGATCCCGTTCACCATCTGGATTTGCGTGAATAGCACGATCAACCCATCGAGCCTGCCATTTTGCATCAGCGCCGTGCTCAGAAAAACAGTGCTCGCTGTTCGGCGAACGACGGAATCGGCTTCCTTCGATAAGCGCGCGACGGCGGCCTCAACCTCAGCCGGTGTATCCAGTGGCAAGTCCCGCGTCCGCGGATTAGTCGCCAGGCGCGAACGCAACGCTCGCCAAAAGGCGTCGTGCCTGGGTCCCGAGGTTTCCTTGGGCGGGACAAGTGCTGCAGGCAGCCGCGCGTACGTGATCAGGCAGTAAAGCGCAAAAAATCCCGCGGCCAGACAGATGCTCCAGAACGCGATCGTGCCCGCGACCGGATGAATCCGTTCTGCCAGCGAGATCAAGCTCGTCGCGCCCGCCACGAACAGCGACAGCATCGAAACGACGCCAAGGGCAACGACTACGAGGACGATTTTTCTTACGCTCGAATTCTGATCTGCGGCGGCGGCGCTCATCATTTGTCGTTATTTCTCGTTACAACTCTCCGCTGGGGTCAGGTCTGCTGCAATCTGCTTTAACGGAGCGAGATTAATCAGGAAATCACGAATTGTAGGGCGTCTCTGCGAGACGCCAGGCGTTTGGAACAAACGCCCTACAACATTAATCTGTACCAATCTGTGTAAATCTGAGGACAATGAATCTGGTGAAGTCCTTCAATGAGAAATACGTTTGTTGTGATCTCTTCAGCCGGTCCTAATCGAGAGCCATCCAAGGACACGCGTGAGCAACCATTTTGGGACGAGCACGCTGCGTTTATCGATCAAGTGGTCGAGGAGGGTTTCCTTTCAATGGGCGGCCCTTTAGTTGATCAAGACGGGTTGCCGCAAGGCGCGCTTTTGATTGTTAACGCGCAAGATGAAAACGAGGTCACACAAAAACTGAAGAACGATCCCTGGTTTCAGCGCGGAATTCTCAAATTGGAGAGCATCAAGCGCTGGCAGATCTTCATCGACGAGAGGAAATAACTCAGGCTTCCAGCCTGACACGCCGCGCAGGCTTCCCAGCCTGCGATGCCTTTGTTGAAGCGCCAAATTCTCTAAAGGTGATCAACGTCGCGACTGCAAAAATCACGATTGTGCAACATCACTGGCGACCGAGCCGTGGCGCGTTTTGAGCCTTTCTCCCCCGAAGAGTTTGTTCGAACTAAGAATGGCTGGACACGCGCCCAATCACAATTTCGAGTTCGCAGTTCAACAAATCCCACGCGAAGGTGACGGCTGTGCGAGCGGGTTTGAGCAGACTGCGGTTGTTTTGCGTGACAGTTCTCCCGTTTCTGTCGGTCTCGGCCGCCAGCGCCGACGAAAACCAGATGATGAGAGCGATCGTCGCGCACGAGTATGGCGGACCCGAAGTGCTCAAGCTCGAGCAAGTACCGCGACCCGAGCCGAACGACGACGAAGCGCTCGTGCGCGTCATCGCCAGCAGCGTCAACCCAGCCGACCCGCTAACGCTCAGCGGTAAATATGCGAAGGAATTCGGCACGCATCTGCCGCTGATACCGGGCTACGACATCGCCGGCATTGTTGAAAAAACAGGCGCAAGGGTTACGAAACTCAAGGTCGGCGACGCAGTTTACGGTTATCCAACTTTCGGCGGCGGCTGGGCGGATTACGTCACCGTGAAGGAATGGGAAGTGGCTGCGAAACCCAAGTCCCTGAACTTCGTGGAAGCCGCCGCAGTTCCAATGGGCGCTTTAACGGCATGGCAGGCACTGGTGGACGTGGCCAAGCTGCAGCCAGGGCAAACCATTCTCATTCACGGCGGTTCCGGCGGCGTCGGTAGCTTTGCAATTCAAATAGCGAAAGCTCGAGGTGCGCGAGTGATTGCCACCGCCTCGACAGCGAACCAGGACCTGCTCAAGCAACTC
>DATBDI010000406.1:0-4309 GCA_036270025.1 Candidatus Udaeobacter sp.
CAATGGTAAGATGTTCGTCGAACGCGTCCTGCTGCGGCATGTAACTGACGTACTGCTTCAAAGCGTCGAGATTCTGGTAGAGCGGCTGGCCATTCAGAAAGACGTCACCGCCGGTCGGCTGGAGCTGACCGGCAAGCACTCTCATCAGCGTGCTTTTTCCTGAACCGCTCGCGCCCATTACACAAACGAGCTCTCCGCGGTTGATACAAAACGAGATTCCCTCCAAGCCAACCTGGCCTTTGCTGAACCGATGCGTGACCTCGCTCACGTCCAGCGTGCGAATAATGTTGCGCTCTTCCTCGATGATCCGTTCCGAAAAGTTGCATCGCAGGATTTGCCCTACGTCGATTCGGATCGTGTCGCCGTCCTTTAGTTCTGCCGTGGTGCGCACCGTCTCGTCACCAACCATGATCGGACGATCGGCTTCGATGACTTCGAGGACACCGACCCGCCGGTCGTAATTGCAGAAAATCTTCAGCACCACGTCTCCACTCGTGCCGGGCGAAAGCAGAATGTCGTCCGCTTGCAGCCGGCTTGGGTCGTTCGAAACAAGGTATTCGGATTTCGAAGCTTTGAGCTGAAAACGGCCGCCAAGCGCACGAGCCCGCCTGCGCAAGTCATTCAAATCCAATTCGCTGTCGGTGTGGAAAACGATCTTGTCTTCCAGGGTCGCGTCCACTTGCGTGCCCGCTTTCAACCCGACGCCGTTAAGCTCGGCATTGACGTCGCGTAGCGCTTTCACGCGCACTTTCAGGCCAAAAGTCACCCGAAGCGCGCTTTCACGCGTTCGCGATCGCTCCAATTGCACTTCGTCGGAATCTTTGTTTACACGAATGAAAATTTGCGGGAGCGACACATTCTTCTTTGCGTTGAAGTATTGCGCCAGCTCCTGATAACTGAGCACCTGGTCCCCTACAAGGATACGTTGCCCGGGATAGATTCGGCAGAAGCCGCCGCGCACCAACGGTCTCCCGCGCACCGAGACGTTCTGCCCGGTGTAATTCTTTAACAAAATCAGATCGTGATAGCGAAATGCCATCAGGTGATCGTTTGCGCCGAGATTTTTTAGGATTATGTCGGCCTTGCCATCGCGTCCGAAGGAGAGCGATTCCAAAGGTGACGCGCCATGCTGGTAAATCGACGGATCGGAGTCTTCTGATGCGTTCAGCTGATAAACAATATCGATCGCTTGCGCAGCCATGCCGAGCTGCGACATGAAGGAATAAAACGCGACGACCTGCTCCTGTTTCAGACCGGCTTGCGAGATCAAGTCGTACAGCTGCACGCCCAGCATGATTTTGCGCTCGGTGCTTAGTTGCGCGGCGAGCTTTTGCGCCATGGCAGCGAGGTCCTGCTGCTCGTAAAGCGCTTGCCGGAACAACTGTCGCAGCTCGGAGTAAACGGCCTCGGGATAGTCGTAACGCAAAAAGCCAAGGCTGGAGTCAATCTCTTCTTCGAGTATAACGCCGTCGGCCTTGGTAAAACTTGCAAGCACCTGGATGAGTAATGGCAAAAGGTTCGGCCCTTCGGACACGCTCCGAGGCTTACGCAGCGCTCGACGCATCCAGCGCCGGCCGGTCCGCCGTACCCGAAAGGCCAGCGGCGTCATGCGCTGCACAGCGCGATCGATCTTATCGGCTACGGATGAAACAATCTCGGTCATGGCACCTGCTCGGGTGCGAATTTTACGCGAAACCGCCGAGCGACGCAATGTGCAGACACGAATATACAGCGAAGACCATTAACTATATCCGAACGACGAAGGTCGCCGCACTGACTAATGAATTATGACCACAGTGATCCCGCGTGCGGCACTGTGTTTTGCGTAACAAATTTGTTCATGTTAATTTTCCCCTTACGTAAGCCTCCTTATGCCTCAGTTTGACCGTAACTCACAAAGAGAGAATCGACAGCGCGGGAACGAACCCAGCTTCAACTGGCGCGGCGTCATTCTCATCGTGATCGCGTTCAGTCTGATTGCGATGGCGATGCTCTTTTACCGGGGCGGCATGCAGCCGGTTGAAGACGTGCCGTATAATCGGTTTCTCGAGCTGCTGGAGAACAAGCAGATCGTTACCGACAAAAATTACCCGCTCCAGTTGGTCGTCGAGGATGGTCGGCCGACGCAAACGCTTCGCGGCGCATACATTCGCCAGGGAATAGGCTCCGCGCCCGCCCAGTCGATGCCGTTTCGGACGACAGTCTATTTGAATTTCACGAACGATCTGCAGAAGAAACTCGCCGACGCCGGCATGCAGCCCGCCATCAAAACCGAATCGAACATGCTGGCGCAGACCGTGGTTGGTTTCCTGCCAATCGCGCTCTTCCTGCTGGTGCTCTACTTCCTGTTTCGCCAGCAAATCCGAATGGCCGGCAAGGGCGCGCTGAATTTTGGCAAGTCCAAGGCGCGCATGCTCGCCCGCGACAAGAACAAAATCACGTTTCGCGATGTCGCCGGCGTGGAGGAGGCAAAAGACGAGGTGCAGGAGCTCGTCGAGTTTCTGCGTGACCCGAAAAAATTTCAGAAACTCGGTGGCCGAATTCCAAAAGGCGTGTTGATGGTCGGCCCTCCTGGCACGGGCAAGACACTGCTGGCGCGCGCGATCGCTGGCGAAGCCGATGTTCCGTTCTTCTCGATCAGCGGCTCGGATTTCGTGGAGATGTTCGTCGGCGTAGGCGCGAGCCGCGTGCGCGACATGTTTGAGCAGGGCAAGAAATCCGCGCCGTGCATCATTTTCATTGACGAGATTGACGCGGTAGGACGTCACCGCGGCCATGGTGTTGGAGGCGGCCACGACGAACGGGAGCAAACATTGAATGCTTTGCTCGTTGAGATGGATGGCTTCGATACACAGGAAGGCGTGATCATTATCGCAGCTACAAACCGTCCCGACGTGCTCGACCCGGCATTGTTGCGGCCGGGGCGCTTTGATCGCCAGATCACGGTCAATCTGCCTGACGTGAAAGGACGCGAAGAAATCCTGCGCGTCCATGCCAAGAAGGTAAAACTGGCCGAGGGCGTCGATCTTGCGGTGATCGCGCGCGGCACGCCGGGCTATTCCGGTGCGGAACTGGCGAATGTGATCAACGAGGCAGCGTTGCTTGCGGCGCGGCGCGGATTGAAAGGCATCACACTCGCCGAACTTGAAGAAGCGCGTGACAAAGTTCGCTGGGGCAAGGAACGCCGCAGCCTTGCGCTGAGCGAAAAAGAAAAGACGAACACGGCATATCACGAAGCGGGACATGCCTTATTGCTCGTCTTGCTCCCCAACACTGAGCCGCTTCACAAGGTGACAATTATCCCGCGCGGCCCGTCGCTCGGATCAACGATGTGGTTGCCAGAGGAAGACAAATACACCAATCGTAAAAAAGAATTGATCGCCAGTCTTTCCGTCGCCATGGGCGGGCGTGTGGCCGAGGAAGTTGTCTTTGGTGACATCACCAACGGCGCGCGCGGAGACATCAAAGGCGCGACGCAAATTGCCCGGCGTATGGTTTGCGAATGGGGCATGAGCGAGCGCATGGGCATGGTCGAGTACGGCGAACACGAAGATTACGTGTTCCTCGGACGCGACATTTCTCGTGCGCGCGATTACAGCGAAGCGACTGCCGAACAAATCGACCAGGAAGTCCGCAAACTGATCGACGGCGCATATCAGACCGCGAAAGAAACGCTCATTGCGCATCGCGACAAACTCGAGACGATCGCGAAAGCGCTGCTTGAATACGAGACTTTGGACGGCTCGCAGATTAAAGAAATCGTCGAGCACGGCCGATTGATTAATCCGCCGCCGGGTATTACGCCCACGCCGCCCAAACAACCGGCGCCAGAAAAGCCGCCCAAGCAAGTTGTGGCCCCCGATGTCGCCCCGCCGCTCCCCGGTGCTCTTGGCGGCGCGCCCGCGTAACTTTGTCCAGTTCGCACGCCGTTGGCGTGATCGTTCGGTCGCGAGGACCAGATGATTCTTCCGCAGATTTTGCAGATTAACGCAGATTGTTTCTGTAGAGATCTGTGTAAATCGGGCTGAACGGAATCTACGGGTGAGATTGTCTCGCTTATTTCGGTGAGCGGGTGTTGGCGTGCGTTTTGACGTCTCGCCTTTGCTTGTCCACGACGCGGCGCAGCTCGCGCTCCATCGTTTTGAATGCGTCGTGGATCACTTTTTTTAGAGGCTCGTGTGTGCCGTTGTCCATCCCCCTTTCGTCCGCGACCAGCTCGTGGCGCGGCCGTACAGTGACATCGATCCGGCACCGGTACGGATTTCCCTTTTGATGCGTGTGATTGGTCTGCTCGATCGCCACGTCGCAG
>DATBDI010000407.1:0-1644 GCA_036270025.1 Candidatus Udaeobacter sp.
GGTTCTTCCGCACTCTTGAAGAAACGGCGCGCCCCAAATTTGCGCCCCGCGCTTAGTCTTGCTATGGTCGCCGCCGTCGAATGGATGCGGCACGACTCATCGCAGCAACTTTACCCACGACGGACCGGCCGATGCGCATCGAGCATCTGGCGATCGTGCCGCAGGGGATTTTCATTCTGCTGGCGTGCGCCGAGGCGGATGCGGTCTGTCCGGCATGTCAGCATCAAAGCTCGCGCGTTGCCAGCCGATATGTGCGCAATGTCGCGGATCTGCCCTGGCGGCAGATGCCGGTGGTGCTGCGGCTGGAGGTGCGGCGATTCTTCTGCGACCAGGCCGATTGCCCCCGCAAAGTGTTCGCCGAGCAATTCCCGCAGATTGCCCGCAGGCACGGACGCAGGACGGTGGATCAGGAAAAGCAGTTGGCTCAAATCGGCATGACTTGCGGAGGGCAAGCGGGTGCGCGGCTGGCGCAGGATCAGTTTATCCATGCCAGCGGAGACACGGTTCTGCGTTGCCTGCGTCGGCACGGGGCGACACCCACCACGACCGCTGCACGTATTGTCGGCATCGACGATTTTGCCTTTCGCAAGGGATGCCGCTACGGCACGCTGCTGGTCGATCATGAAAGCGGCAAGCTTCTGGACCTGCTGGACGAACGCTCCAGTGAATCGACGGCGGCGATGCTGGCCTGCTATCCAAACGTGCAGACCGTCACGCGCGATCGCTATGATCTATTTGCCAACGGCATCAAGGCGGCCCATCCCCACGCAACGCAGATTGCCGATCGCTTTCACCTGCACATGAATCTGAATGCCGCGGTGGAGCGATTGCTGGAGCGTCATCGCGGCGAGATTGCCCGCGCCACCGAGGCGGCGACAACCGAGGCAGCCGCGACCGAGGCGGCGACAACCGAGGCAGCCGCGACCGAGGCTCCGGCACCGACAAACGATGTCCCGGCAACAACCCAGGCGATCACGCCGACCACCGCGCCCAAGCCAACGGTGGCGGCAGCGATGCGAGCCCGCTACGAACAAGCGATCGAGCTTCGCAGGCAGGGACAAAGCATTCATACCATTCGCAAGCAAACCAAGCTCAATCTTCGAACCATCATGAAATACCTGCGCGTGGAAGGCTTGCCTCCGCGCATTAAGAAAAAGAGCCGCCGCAAGCGGACGGCGCGCATCAGTCCCCGACGTCTTTCGGTATTGCTGCTGCACCAGAAGGCTCAACGCAAACCGCGGGAGAAGAAGATCGTTGAGCACCTGCTTCAACAGTCGCCGTCCCTGAGCCAGAGCATCGACCTGGCCCGGCAGTGCTCAACGATTCTGCGAGAGCGTGATTCGGGCAAACTCCTGGAGTGGATCGGGCTCGCCAGGCAGGCGGCAGTGCCCAGGGAGTTGCAAAACTTTGCCAAGGGCCTGGAGCAGGAGTGGTCAAGCGTCAAGCCTGCGATGGATCTGCCCTGGAGCAACGCGAGAGCCGAGGGACACGTCAACCGCCTTAAGCTGATCAAGCGGTCGATGTACGGCAGAGGCAACATTGACCTACTACGCCTCCGCGCGAATGCCCGAGCGCCGTAAAAAATTCAACTCGCCAAGTCCGCCGTGATGACACGAGCCGAATCACCAAATGTGCGGAAGAACC
>DATBDI010000408.1:0-1984 GCA_036270025.1 Candidatus Udaeobacter sp.
CGTCGCCGCCTCCTCAACCAGGCCTCCCGCCAGACGCAGGAACTGCTCGGCATTCTTGGAGCTAACCAGGTAGAGGCAGTTGACGCCGTAATAGAACGGGCGATCGTAGAGGTGTAACAGTTGCAGCCTGGCCGATTCTTCCATCTCGGCATTGGCCATAACGGGGCGACTAGGGTCCGGGTCGATTCCGTCGAAGAGAGTCGGGCCCTTGAGGCGGCGGGAATATCGGTGCATTGCAATATGCCTCCTCAGCAGAATCTGTGGGCGTGTTTCGGCTCCGGAAGATCGCCAAGGTTGTGCAGGAGAGCCAGTTTCGCGACTTTTGGCGTTCGGAAACCGTACGACTTTCTCGTCACCAGTTTCACCTTGTTGTTCAGCCCCTCCACGGCGCCGGCTGACACCTCTCCCCGCGCCCGGAACCAGTTGAGGATCAAGGGTTGATGGTTGCGAATCGTCCGCGCCACCTTCTTCATCGGCTCCAACCGCGACCGCATCACGCGCCTCGTCCATTCGTCGAGGAACTTCCCCGCCCACCAAGCCGATCTGTACTCCCAGAGCCGCTGGAATTCCTCCCGAAGCAGGTACGCCCGGACCGTCCGAAGGTTGTACTTCAACAACTCCGACAGCCTCACGGTCTGCTTCTCCGTCAGGTTCCCCGGCCGCTTCAGGAAGCACCAACGCGACCGCTTCAGCACCGGCTCGTAGCCATCCCGCTGCAACCGCTTCGACTCCTCGGCACGGATCTCGTCCAGCGCCTTGCCGAACTTCTGCATGACGTGGAACCGGTCGAGGACATGGACCGCCTCACTGAGCCGCTCCGCGATCACCTTGAGGTAGGGCTTCCACATGTCGCTGCAGACATATCGAATCTGCGCGCAGGTCGTCTCCCCCAGGCTCCCCAGGCACGAACGCAGGCTCGCCTCCGTCCGCTCCTCGGCCACGGCGAGCAACCGACGTCTCGCTCCGCCGATGTCGTAAACGAGCGTCAAGTAAGTGTGCCCGCGCCCCCAGGCGATCTCATCCACGCCCAACGACGTCAGCCCGCTCAGATCCCGACGCGCCAGCCCCCACTCCACGGCATGGTCCACGGCCCGGCAGACACTGTTCCACGACGTCCGGAAGATCGCAGCGACCTCGCTCCAACTCAGTCGCTTGGCCCAGGTCGCCAGGAACCAGCGGTAGGTCGTGGTCATTTGGTTTTTGCCGTCGCACCACGGCACCATCTCGACGGTCACACCGCATCGCCGACAGTCCACCCGCCGCATCCGGTAGGCCAGGAAGACGACGATCCCCCAGAGTGGCACGAATGCGAACCGGCGTTCCTCGAGGCGATCGTAGGCGCGACCGCGCCGGCCACACCCCGAACAACGAGGCTTGCCGTTCTTTCGGGGCCTGACCCGGACCACCAGGGCCGGCCCGTCGTCATGTTCCTCCAAGAATGCGTCACTGTAGACGAACGACTTGATCTTCTCGACCCGATTGAGGATTGTCTGGATACGCATCCTGGGGTGCTCCTAGACCGGATGAAGCGTGGTAACTCCATCCTCGTCGAGGAGAGCCTCAGGATGCGATCCCTTATCTCAAGGCGGTCTTTTCTTCGATTCGAACACCCACAGATTCTGCCGGAGAGCCTCTTCTTTGAAGAGCGCCTCCAAGTAATCGTCGAGTCGGAAATCACTCGTCGGATCAAAGTCGAGATAGACGACTTCCTGCGAGCGCGCGCGGATGATCGCCTCCGAACTACCCGCTTTGGCCCAGAACGCGACGTCCCCGCGATCTCGGTTGTTGAGCGAATCGTATAGGTTCAGGTCGGTGATCGGGCCGAACGAGTTGATTGTGTCACCCGTCTGGACGACGAGGGTGGGTGGGCTGACGGAGAATTCCGCCTCCGCAGAGTCAGGGGCGTGTTTGCCAGCGCCGAAGCCGAAGAAATTGAGGCGGCTTGTATAGATCCCCTTGAGATCCCCATGGTAAGCGACGTAAG
>DATBDI010000409.1:0-5051 GCA_036270025.1 Candidatus Udaeobacter sp.
ATGAAGCCGGAATCGCTAGTAATGGCGTATCAGCTACGACGCCGTGAATACGTTCCCGGGCCTTGTACACACCGCCCGTCACATCATGGGAGTCGCTTGTAGCCGAAGTCGGCGCGCTAACCGCAAGGAGGCAGCCGCCTAAGCTATGAGCGGTAACTGGGATGAAGTCGTAACAAGGTAGCCGTAGGGGAACCTGCGGCTGGATCACCTCCTTTCTAAGGAGTAAGGCTTCGCATCCGTTACATCGTGAATCGTTCATCGTTACATCGGAGGAAACTTCGATTCTCGATTCTCGAATTACGATTCTCGGTGCGTAAGCATAGGTCGACGGCTAACCCAAGAGCCGCGAAAAACATTCGTGGTTCAGGTATGCCGTGAAGACTCTGGAATCGAAAGAAACCAGAGCTTCGAAGGAGATCACGGTAACGCACAATTCAGTCTTTGCTGCACATCGACTGCAATGCCGGATGACGACTCGCAAGATCGACATCCGGCATTTTGTTTTGGAGTCAATTGAAGCCACAGCGTTATGTCGCTGTGTCCAGGCGACCTCGACAGAGCGAAGCGACGACAGCTTTCGCAGATCTATTAACGAAAGGTGATTTGTGGCGTCTGCTCAGCAAAATATTTTCAGCGAGACACGCGCTGTTCACAAAGGCCATCCGCTGCAGCCAGCATGTGCGATAGATAACGACCGGCCGTTCACACTCGCTAAATCGAATGGCGGCTGTTTCCCGTTATGGACGACACGCTCCAACTTGGATTCCCGTTGTGGGTCCGATTAACGCACTTCTTTAACTTTCTTTTCATCACGTTGCTCATTCGCAGCGGTATCGAGATCATCGGCGCGCATCCCAAGTTCTATTGGAACGACGATGCCTTGCCAGGAAGCGAATGGTTTCGCCTAACGAAGAAACGAATTCCGAAGAACCAGCTCTGGACGTCAGAGGATGAAATCGAGCCGATGTCGCCCTGGACCGCGTTGCCGGGGGATAACAACCTCGGGCTGGGTCGTCACTGGCACTTTTGGGCGGTGAGCGGCTGGCTACTGGCCGGATTGATTTACGTCATCCTGCTTTTCACTACACCTCAGTGGCGACGCCTTGTGCCAACGTCATGGGACATCTTCCCGGCGGCGTGGCAGGCTGTCGTGGTCTACTTCCATTTTCGGCTGCCTCCCGAGGGAGACCCGTTCAATGCGATTCAGCAGCTCACCTACTGTTTCATTATTTTCATCCTGTCGCCGCTTCAAATTATCACCGGAGTCATGATGTCGCCGGCGCTGGCGGCGCGGTTCCCTCGGTTTCCCCGAATCTTAGGCGGCCGGCAAGCGGCGCGCAGTCTCCACTTCATCGGGCTGATCGTCTTTACGGGTTTCATCGTGGTTCATATCAGCCTGGTAATCGCACACGGGTTCCAGCGTGAGATGGCGAAAATTGTTCTGGGAGACGAAGCCGCTTCCCATGCACTCGCCACGATCATCGGGGTGCTGGCCATCGCTGTCGTGATCGCCTTCCATTTTTGGGGAACGTGGTACTCCTCAGTCTCTCCGTCGCAGGCAAAGCGCTTGCTGGAAATCGGCGTTGATCCTTTGCGACGCCTTCTTTTTCACCATTGGGATTCCCGGCAAGAGTATCGACGTATTTCGGTGTATGCGCGTATCAATGGAAAACCGCCGCGCAATGAAATGTATAAGCGCCTGGCCGTGGCTAATTTCACAGCCTGGCGCCTCGAAGTAAGCGGTTTGGTAGGGAAAAATTTGAGTCTTTCTCTCAACGACCTGTCTCAGATGCGGCGCCAGACACAGACCACGTTGCATTGCTGCATCCAAGGCTGGAGCTACTTCGCGCAATGGGCGGGCGTCCCAGTCTCCTCTATTATCGATATATGCCGGCCGCTACCGAACGCGCGCTTTCTCGTTTTCCACACTTTGGATGAGAAATGGGAGAGACCGGGTCACGGTTATTACTACGAAGTGATCGACTTGGAACTCGCGCTGCAGTACCAGACCATTCTGGCGTATGAGATGAACGGTCGCCCGCTACCGGTTCCTCACGGAGCGCCACTGCGATTGCGTGTGGAAAACCAACTGGGTTACAAAATGGCCAAATGGATTAACCGCATCGAGGTCGTGAACAGCGTTAAGCACATCGGTAAGGGACAAGGCGGTTGGCGGGACGATGTTCTCCATTATCATCCATTGGATGCCGGGCTTTGAGAGACGCAAGTTGTCAGTTTAACACAAGAGGAGAACTGCGGCTCGGCTCCGTCGAACGCCAAAAAACTTAGCGCGAGAACAACGCTCGGGGTGTTCTTCCTTCCTCGGCGTCATGCAGGTCCAACCAAGTTTGAATGTCGTCACGATCGCCGAAACCTGCTTCCTTCTTAGACTGGGCGAGCTCCTCGCTCGCCTCATCTCGCCAGCCACGCTTTCTTAGAAATGCATTCCAAACAGAAACTTCCTCCTCGCTGGGCCGCCTGCCATGGGCGAAGCACCATTCGAGGATTTCCTCATCCGAGCCGCCTTGTCGCGTTCGCTTCGCAAGCTCATCGTAATTCACTCCGAGAAATCTCGTGCAACGCGCGTCGAAGTGCGTCGGATCCTCGACACCCGTAAAATATTCCGGCGGCAATTTCCCGGCGGCCTTGAGCCGGATCTTGTCCAGCATTCGAGCAAAATAGATAAGGCCTTTTGTTTCAATGTAATCGGTAGACGGAGTTTTAGTCTGCATTTGAACAAAAGCTTCTAACCACGCGCTAAAGTGTCAACAGTCCACTTGTAGCGAAATGGCCAGACCACTTGGGCTAACGCTTGCGACTAGCCGCAGTGACGCAGACAATCCTGTCTGCGCGTTTGGAGTTCCGCGTTTACGCGGCTCTGCTATGGCGGAGAAATGTTAGCCGCCTGAAGGCGGAACTCTAAACAAAGATACTGCACATGAAGTCAGCGAATCAGAAAGCGCTTGGGAAGACTCGACGTCGCCATTCGATAGTGGCTTTTGAAATGGTCCGGCTCGATCGCGCAGCGACCGAACCACTACATCAACAACTCTACCGGCAGATTCGCGATGAGCTTGCGTCAGGAAGTTTCAACAATAACTCGTCGCGACTTCCCTCTTCTCGAGCACTGGCCGCCGATTTCGGAGTGTCACGTTTCACGGTAAACCTCGCGCTCTCGAGGCTTCATGCAGAAGGATATCTTCAATCTAAAATTGGATCGGGCACCTTTATCTCGGAGGCGTTGCCGGAAACCTTCCTAAGTGCGCGAACGACAAAAGCAGCACCGCCCACAGAACGTCCAGCGCGGCTTTCTAATCGGGTAAAAGATATTCCCGATCACAGGGCCGGTAAGCAGTTCGATTTCGGAATCGCCGGGCCGCCCGGTGTCTCCTTTGTTCCGGCTGTCGCCGCCCTGGATGAATTTCCCATTGAAGTTTGGGAACGACTCAGAGCACAAGTTCTCGCACAAAAAGGAGCGCATCTGCTCCAGTATGCTTCAAGCCGTGGCGATCCTGAGTTGCGCAAAGCGTTGGCAACTTATTTGTGCGACTACAGAGGTGCGCGCTGCGATCCGGATCAAATCATCATCACTGCTGGAACACAGCAGGCAATGATGATCAGCGCAATGGCGCTGGTAAATCGCGGCGAGGTTGCGTGGATTGAGGACCCAGGGTTTTACCAAGCTCGCCGAACGTTCGGCTTTGCAGGGGCGATTGTCGTGCCCAGACCTGTTGACGGGGAAGGAATCACAATCGCACGGCCGTCGAAACAGCGCTCGCCCAAAATAATTTACGTAACTCCTTCCCATCAATTCCCGCTCGGCATGACAATGAGTCTCGCGCGGAGAACGGCGTTGATCGATTTTGCGCGTGCGTGCGACGCCTACATTTTCGAGGACGATCACAACTCGGAATTTCGTTACACCGGTCCCCCACTCCCATGTTTGCAGGGCTTAGATAATGTGGGGCGTGTCATCTACTCGGGCACGATGAGCAAGATCTTGTACCCATCGTTACGGCTGGGCTATATCGTCGCACCACACCAACTGATCGAACCGATGATTAAGATTCGGGCGGTGATGGACCAACATTCCCCGGCCATCGATCAGGCGACACTTGCCCGTTTCCTAACGGAGGGGTTTTTCCTCACTCACATCAAACGGATGCGAAAATTATATTCGGACCGAAGGGACTTTTTTATCGAACAATTCAACAAATTGTTAGGCAGGCATTTCATCCTCGAAATTCCCGAAGCTGGATTACACTTCGTCGCCTGGGTGCGACAGAAAGAACACATGCCGGTCATCACGCACGTATGCACTGACATCGGTATCAGGCCGTCGCCGTTGTCCTCGTGCTTTATGAAAGTAGAGCCGAAACCCGCGCTCACATTGGGATTCGCGGCCTGGTCGCGCGCGCAAATCCGTGAAGGCCTTGGCAAGTTCGCCGCGGCGCTAAATTCAAAATTGAATTAGGTAATTATCGAGGGAGCGCGGAATTGTCTTGGGGAGCGCGAGCATTCTGCTCGCTCTTGCCGGCAGCGATACTCGCGGCTTTCAAAAGGCTCTCGACATTGCGTCGGCAGCGAGCGCTGCACGATTCTTCCAAGGCTATTCGGCAGAATGCCGAACACAGCGGGCAGAATGCCCGCGCTCCCCAAAAACCGGCCCGTACCGAATCGGCCAAGTGGCTATGGTCGTGACGGCTGGCCGGTTCCTAAAGTGTCGTCATGAAAATTCAACAAAGGAGAGAAACATGACAGCACAACTCACAACCAAAAGAGCTGACCAAACTCTTTTCATTATTCTGATCGCTGTTTGCTTCGGTGCGACTCTGGCGCCGGTGCATGGACAGGGGCCAGAAGCAACAAGAGGAAAATCACAATACCAGGTGTCGACCCTTCCCGATTTTGGCGGGACGAGTAGCGGAGGGAACAGTATTAACAATCGATCCTGGGTGGCAGGCTATTCCAGATTGACCGGCGATCAGTCCCGCCACGCTGCGCTTTGGCGAGATCGGCAACAACATGCGTTGATCGATCTTGGCACCCTC
>DATBDI010000410.1:0-2604 GCA_036270025.1 Candidatus Udaeobacter sp.
ACGGCCGCATCGCCGGAACGATTGGTGGTGGAAAGTTCGAATCGCTGGTGATCGAAGAGGCTCGGAAGGCGATGGCCACTGCGAAGCCGGTGTTAAAGACCTACCCACTGCACGAAGCCAGCGACGAATCGTTCGGCGCCATCTGTGGCGGAGAAGTGACCGTTTTCATCGAGCCACAAGCGCGTCCACCGCTTTTTTGCCTTATCGGTGCCGGGCATTGCGCGCGGGCCCTGGCGAAATTCGCTTCGCAATGTGGTTTCGCAGTCACGGTGCTCGATGACCGCACCGATCTGCTTGGCTTGCCGCACTTCGATTCGTCCGTTCGCTGTCTGTCAGAGCCATCGGCAGAAGCATTTGTTCGCGCCCGCAAATGGACTGAGCGCGATGCGCTCATTCTCGTAAGTCGCAATTACCATCTCGACCGTGAAGCTCTTGCCGCGGCTCTTGAAAAAGGAGGTATGGGTTATCTCGGAATGATTGGCAGCAAGAAAAAAGTGCTGACCGTCTTCGACGAATTATCCAGACGCGGTGTTTCGCGGAAAGCGCTCGCCCGTGTTCGGGCACCAATCGGAATGAATATCGGAGCTGACTCTCCGGCAGAAATCGCGGTCAGCGTGTTGGCGGAAGTCATCATGGTTTTGCGCGCTGCCGATGGACGCCCCTTGTGCGAATCAATACCCACAAATCGACAACGAGAGAAAATTGCGCCTTGAAGGAAGCCCCCTTGGCGTTCGGAGTCCTGATTCTTGCGGCGGGCGCTTCCACCCGCATGGGCAGATGTAAACTGCTTTTGCCCTGGGGCGAGGGGACGATCCTCACCCACCTTCTCCATCAATGGCGGAGCGCCGGAGCGATGCAAATTGCTCCGGTGATCGATCCATCAAATCAGCTATTACGAAGCGCTCTGGCAGATGCAGGGTCCTCGCCATTGGACTGGATTGAGAACGCCTCGCCACAACTGGGGATGTTTAGTTCTTTGCGGGAAGCCAGCCGCTGGACCGGGTGGCATTCGACACTGACGCACTTTGCAATTTGCCTAGGCGATCAGCCACACGTTCAGATGTCGACGCTGGGTCTGCTGCTCGACACTGCGAGAAAAAATCCCACGCGCATTTGCCAGCCAGCGCTTCACGGACGTGCCGGACATCCGATTGTTTTGCCAGCGAATAATTTCCGAGAGCTGGCTCAACGCGACGTTTCTAACCTTCGGGCTTATGTGCGGATCCACGAAGCTCTCCGCCTCCGGATGCCGGTGGAGGATCCGGGAGTTTCTGAAGACCTGAACACTCCTGAAGATTATGCCCACTGGAAACCAAAAGAGTGTGCCGATATCAGGTCGGCTTAAATCAATTCCACTGCTCGCCTTGGTCAACGTCACCGTAGAACGCTCCTTCCGAACCAGTCTTGTTCAAAAGAGAATGGTCACGTGCAAAGTCGTTGCCCACGCGGCATCGAGATCGCGGTTGGCGCCTGGCGTCGGGATGTACGTGATCGCTGGTTCGAAGTACGTGCTCCCGATCAGATGGGCCTGATAATACGCTTGAAACATCAATTCGCTGCTGCGATGGAAAATATTTCCGTTTAACCAGGAACACGCCATCCCGGCGCCTGCGGAATCCTGCGATCTTCCTGGTACCAGTCCGAATGCGGTTAGACCCGATCCGAAATATTGATTCATGCGCAAAGTTTCCGAGTCGTTCGCGCCAAATTGGAAGAACCCTGAGATGCCGCTGTTGTCCGTCCCCGGATGACGAAACCAGATCCGCTGGGAACCAAAGAGATAAAAGCCCATCGCGCCAGATTCGCTTACATCACCCGTTCGCAGCCGGCCTGTTTGATTCCACAAGCCGATGCCGAATGAGCCCGGCAAATGGTCGCCGCCAATCTCCCAGGCCGCGCCCGCCTCGCCAATATGGAAATAATGGCCGTTGAACTCCGGTCCTTTCGTCCCGGTTTGTGACCCTGTCGCCAGATTTCCGTCGTACACTCCGTAGGAAAGATAGAAGTTATTCGTCGGCGTGAACGTGGTCGTCACGCCGAAGGCAGAGTTGTAATATCCGGGCATCGCGCCAATCAGTGTCGGATTCTTGAAAACGGGCGTGAAGAGCAGACCGGACACTGAGGGAATGGCGAGTGATTGGTCCTGTGTTGGAACGGGACGCAGGACATTGTTGAAATCAACCGTTGGCACCGTTTTTCCGATGCGGACGATGAGCTTTCGATCAAAGAGCTCCTGGCGCCACCATAGTTCGTAGAGTTCCGACCGATGTAGTGGCGGCGGACCGGGAAGGGCATTATATCCCTGCACGCTGCCAGCCCGTTCATTTGTAGGCTCTCCGTCGAATCGCAAAAAATCGATGCCGAATTTTCCACCTTTCCAACCAACGAGTTTCTCGGCATCGAGGTCCAGGTTGAGGATGAGCAAACTGTTCCAACTCCACGAACCGGGCTGTTCGCCGCCCGACATCAAACAATTTGTGTCCGCAGCCCATACGCCGCCAAGGAAAACACCGGAATCTTTTTTGAATCCCAGCCATTCGCCGGCCACTCCCGTTCCGGTTACCTGATCGACAGCGCCAGGATTTGCGCTAATCCCAATCGGAG
>DATBDI010000411.1:0-1902 GCA_036270025.1 Candidatus Udaeobacter sp.
GAGCCTCTTGCAAAACTGTCGGGCGCGGCGTGTTGGAGACATTGTACGAGGTGAACAGGACTCGGCATGTTTGATTTTGGCGGTGGCGGCAATTTTTCCGCGAATTTGGACGTACACCTCCGGTGTTTCAGTGTGGGGTGATCGTCGCGGCTGTACCGGCCGGGTCAGGAATTACGTGATCAACCGCATCAGTTGATTGATGGTCAGCGCGAGGACGCCGAACATCAGATGGCAGAATACCTTGGCGTGGCCGCGCACCCTCACATAGCGCCCGCCGAAATCATCCTTGAGGCTGCCATTGACCCGCTCGGCGCTGCTGCGCTCGTTGTAGCGCACGTCCTCGGCAAGCGCGTAGCCGGCCTTGCGCCGGCTACGCGCCTCGGCCGCAATCGCTTCCTTGCCACCCGGCACGTTGCGGGGATGCCGGTCGATGATCGGCACGTGACCGAGGGCGAGGCTCTTGGCCCTGATCTCAGGCGCATCATAGGCGCTGTCCATCAGATCGTAGAGGTTGATCACACGAGAGGCTGTCATCGTCGCCAGCGGGATTGCGACTTGGCTGTCGTGCAGCGAAGCGGAGGTCAGCACGGCGCTGATCGGGATATCCCCATCGGCCACATCGAGATGCAGTTTGTAACCAATCCAGCTTGTCGTATGGCCCTTGGCGTTACGCTTGGTTCCGACCGCGCAGTGCGTCGGCAGGTCCGACAGCATCTCGGTGAGGCTCATGTCAACTTGGCGCTCGAGCCGGCGAGGCTCCTTCTTCTCGACCACCTCGCCCTTTCTGGGCCGGCCGCGTTTGCGCTTCGGCGGCTGAGCACTTGTCGAAGCCTCGGGCGCCGCTGTCTTCACGGGCTTTTCGCGGGCCTCGATTGCGGTCGCATCGCGCGAGATGTGGCCGACCAGGCGATCCTCATGGGTCCGCTTGATCAGCGCCTCGTGCACGCGGCTCGGCAACTCGCTCCGCGCAAACTCCGCGAAAGCGCGCGAGAAGGTTGCTTCGCTGCAAAGCTCTGCAGGGCGTTCCCAACCGCACAGCCGGCGCAATTGCTTGTCCACCTTAAGCCGTTCGATCAACATCGAGGTCGTCGGCAGCCCGATCACCGCCTTGGCCACAAAGGCACGTGCCAGCGCCGCCCGGTCGCACAGCGGTCGACCCGGCAGCCCGGGCCAGACCTGCACAAACGCCTCGACGCCAGCAACCTCAAGCGCCACCACCACTTGCTTGTGCGTCTCGGTGAGCGGCCCGAGTTGCTCCGTCAGCCAGGGGAAAAGATTGCCTTGAATGTGCGACCAAGTCCTTGATAGACAGCTCAGCAGAGGCATGTCCGCATCCGATTCGGCTTGGTGATTCGTCACGGAAACACCCTACCGAACTCGCGCGCGGACGCCTCGAAAACTCCTATTCAGAGCCGATAATTCAGCGTGCTACTGCAATTTTGCAAGTGGCTCTGGGCGCCTCTAATTGGACCGCCAAATGGATGCTCAGGATCGCTGATCGGAATTAGGCACGCCCCTCCAGATGATCGAGAAGCCGCCTTGCCTCATCGCGCGTCGGCACCCGCCTCCCCTGTTTCGGCGGCTCCAGGGCGGCCCGCACGGCGTCCAGCCCATGCCCTTCGGCTAAAGTCAGGGGTGGCGGCGGTGGTGGCGGCGGTTGGACCTCGTCGGGAAGCGTCTGCGCGGTGTGGGTGGGCTCATCGCCGCGGCCTCCCGATTCGCTGTTGCGGTTCAATGCGCGGGTCGCCCGGGTCGAAAGTGACTGGACGTACCCTGTCAGCCTTGCGATCCCTGTCAGCCTTGCAACCCCTGACGGCCCTGCGACCCCTGACAGCCTTGCGACGCCCCACGCGCGCGCACGCTGGACGGCTGGAACGACGAGGGGCCGAACGCGGTCATAAT
>DATBDI010000412.1:0-9943 GCA_036270025.1 Candidatus Udaeobacter sp.
AGCCCCCAACGACCGGAGGGCTGGTCGACAAGCACGCGTTTGTCGCCCGGACCTTCCGGCTCCACTCCGGGCAAAAGATGATGTTTGTCATAATTCGCTTGCTTGCCGTCAGGTGCATAAAACCGTGACGAATTGAAAGCCATCGACGGCAACCGCGCGACTGGCGCCATCTCTCTCGTCGTCCTGGGCGACGCCGACCATGCAGCGTTTGATAACATCACGTTCGCGGATGATAAGGACACGGTCCTGCTAACAGAGGATCGCGGCGACCTGTTGCACGATCAGTTGAATAAGCTCGATTCGATTTGGGCGTACAAACTGGACAGGGAGCATCCGGAGAGAAGCACCGCAGTCCGATTCGTCGCGCTCGGGCTGGACAGACTGGCCGGCGTCGCAGGGGAAGAGGATAACGAACCAACCGGGCTGCACATGTCCGAAGGAGACAGCACGATCCGCGGATTAATCGGCACGAGAGAATTCAACAAAGACCGGGCAAGGCTTTTCTACACCCAGCAGCACGGCGAAAACAACTTGTTCGACGTCTTTCCACGCGACTGAGTAACAGGGCGGTTATGTAAGGCTCGCGAACAGCAAGTCGCGGGCAACATTCATGCGCCCCGGACGAACGAGTGTCCGGGGCGCTTTTTTTAAGCCGCAGTCCGATTGCTTCGCTGTGTCTAAGATAGTGGCTGATACACTTCGCCACGCGCGCGGCGCAGCGCAATCGGCGGCAGGTATTCAGCCACGAATGTTCGCGTCCACCAGCCGCGCTCGCCTGGCTTGGTAAAGCGGTAGCGATACCAATCGGCACGAATGAATTTTGGTGGCGCCTTTGGGAAGGGATTGTGCGCGAACAGGCGAACAATTCTTGGTTCGCCTTCGAGCAATTTTTGCATCAACACAAGAATCCATGGATGAAACTCCGCTTGCGACATCGCGGCAAACCACATTTGCCAGTCGAGTTTCCAATGATACGGCGAGACGATGCAGGGTGGCCGGTTCACATCGCCAGGTTTTCCTTTGAACTCGTACTCGCGCCATTCGGTCAATGAATCCGGATGTTCGGCGTCGGTGCCTTTGATGACGACCTCGAACCGCTCGCGGGTCACGGCGCCGAACGCGCCATAGGTGTTCACGAGGTGCAGCGGCTCGAAACTGGCGTTCATGAGCTGCCGGCGCGAGAATAAATTCCGCGTGGGCCGCCAGCTCAGCGTAAGCACAAGCACAGTCAGCAAGCCGACCGCGATCATGTGAGGCAAGCTCATGTGCGCAGGCATGGAGTCGGGGATTGAAAAAAAGTAGCGGAGGAGACCATCATCGAAACACGGGATGCAAAGCAGGATCGTGATGTAATTCAGCCACGACAGATTTCCGCTCACGATTAACGTGATTTGAAATACGATCGTGAGTCCGCCGGCCCAGTAGCAGAGTGGGGGAGGCGCGAAGTAAAACCAAGGCACGAGAAGCTGAGCAAAATGCGTGAACAGCACGCCGAGCTTGTGAGACCACTGGGGAGAGTGATGCAGATACCAGCTCAGCGGATTGGGCAGCGGCTGCGTTTCGTAGTGATAAAAGAGGCACGTCAGATCGCGCCAGCACGGATCAGCGCGCAGTTTGATCATGCCTGCGCCGAACATCGTGCGGAAAAGCACCCAGAGGATTAGCCACATCACAATGACTGGCGCGCGCGTGTCCGATGAGCCGAGAAAGATCGCCAGAAACCCTGTCTCGCACAGCATCGTTTCCCACCCGAACCTGTAGAAGGTCTGCCCTACGTTGACCAGCGACAGATAGATGATCCAGAGCAGCAACCACGTGAGCATCGATACGACCAGCCCGAACGATTCTGACCAGCCGCAAATCGTGAAAACCGACAGCGCAATGCCGCACCAGATGATCGCCGTGATGAAGCCATCCGAGCAATTAATGTAAAACAAGCTCGGTGCGCGACGAAATGGAACATGGCGCGCCAAACGGCGCACCGGTTGTAACCCACGCTCGCCCAGCAGCGGGATGAACTGATTAGCGGCAATCAGCAACGCAATCAGGTACGTGCAGCCGAGCGCGCGCTGGAAGCACAAACGGGTCAGCCAGAATTCGGTCGCCAAGTGCATTCCCGAACACCGCCACAGTTTACCACAGAGATGGCGGAGGCCGCAGAGAAAAGCACAAACAAGGTAGTCTGTGCGTTCTGCGTCCTCCGCGGTTAAACGTCAGCGCAATTGGCTAGCGCCGCGCGGATAGTTGCGAATTTCCACTGGCGATCGGCTCGTAAAATCGCAGCGCCTCGATGTCGCTGCCAAGCTCGCGCAATGGGTAAAGGCCTCTCGCAGCACCGGCCCCGGGATCGGCGATGAGATAATCAAAGCCGTCCTTGCCTGCGATCACCACGAAATGCGTTATCCCGCTTCTGAAGCGCACGCGCACGATGACAGGATTTCGGCGAGCGAGATTTGAATCTATCAAATTATACGAGGGCAAATCTTCGTACACGTGCCGCACGCGATCGGGGGCGAACCATGCCGCACGATCCCAGTAAAGCCAGCCATTGTCGGTGTATCCGCCAACCGACGGTAGGAACCAGTTGAGCTGCTGCGGATCGACGCGGATACCGTAGAAATTGAACACCATCGCTGCCGCAGCCACCGCGCACCCTTCGCCGCCGAGCGTGCCGTTCGCCTCGATGCCGCCAAGCGGATCGTCACGCCATTTCTCTTCTGCCTGCGCGAACGACCGCACCGGCAACTCGACTCGATGAAAAAAATAACGCCCGCCGCGCGGCGCGAGTTGTCGTTTGCGACTCCAATCGATTTGCAGCGTGACGGCCGCGATCAGCAGAACAACGACGAGAACGATGAATGGCCACCAGCGCTTCACACAGCGAACAGTGTAGTGGCGGCCATGCCAGCCGCAAATTCTGCGAAGCTGTAGCGTCCGCTGTCTCAGCGGAGAAACGAACCGAAACTGATGCGCTGGGGACAGCGCACACTACACCAAACCTGGACGCGTTCAGCGTTTTGATGTAACGCCGCTCGTTCAAAGTCGCCGCCCTCGCGTTTCTGATCTTCGGCAGGCACCCTTTGGTAGAACGCCTGGTTCAAACTCGCTTGTGCGCCTTCGGACAAGAGTCGTCGCGCGGCCACGAGCGCCTTGTTTAGGCCTCCAACAAAAAATTTTGAAATTTTTTGAAATGTCCGGTCCGGAAATCTTTAGAAAGGAGTGAACCAATCAATCAGGCAGCCACAATGATGAACCTTGTAGCAGACGATCGCATTACCAAGACAGGTGAATTCGCATATCAATTTGCCCCGTTTTCGGCCGGTTTCCGGCAAAAACCGGTGTCGCCGCTATCGACCGGCGAGATGGGTGCATTTTTGAATCCGAAGTCCGAAAATGCTCGCAGCGGGCATTTCTCTATTCCTCCAGCCGAACCGCCAGCTCCGACCGCTGAGAAAAGCCTTGCAGCCGGCGTGTTGAAGCAGGCAGCCAACGATTTGCGCCGGTTTCGCACGGCGACTGGGGACCTGAAGCGAGAACTCTATCTCGATGCCCACAGTTGGATCACTGGTAACGACTTTTCCTGGCCATATTCGTTCCTGAACGTTTGCAAATTGTTGGAGGTCTCGCCGGATTTTGTCCGTGCGGAGATCCTCGCCGATGCCTCGCTTGGCTGGCTCGATTACTGGACGCAGCGTGCCGGCCGGCTGTCCCGGACGGTCCGAGCTTCGTTTGTTAGCGTATTCGCGAGCTGCAACAATCCGCACGGCGCCGAGGCGAACCACTTAGCCTGATGAACTTGGGGATACAAAGAATCGCGTCATGAAACTTCTTAAATTCCTGTTTCGCAACCGGCGGTCGGTCATTCGGCCGAGAAACCGCAGCCACGATCCATTATTGGTGTTCAGCATGGCCTCGTTCAATTTCGATGGCGGCTGGAGAGACCTTCTTCTGAAGGCGTCGCCGCAAAACACATAACTGCCATGAGCTTATCTATCGAAGCCTTGGTGGCAGCGTTTCTGGCAATCATCTTTGCAGTGTTTGCTCTGGGAGCAATCGCGCGAGAGCAGGGGGGCCGGAAGCTTGGGTCGCCAACAATTTCGGCGCCGAGTTTTGTGAGCGCTGCAGGATCTGCAAATTTTTTGTCCGGAAACGGCGACAAAGACGTTCTCGGATTTTACTGATTTAGCGCCCGCCACGCAGACCGAAAATAGTCGGCTTTGCGCGACGTGCTGTAGCGTGAGCTGTCCTCAGCGGCTTGCGGCACCGGCCGCGCGACTTTTTGTTCTCGCCAAACCACGTTCGTTCGGCGACGCTGTGCCCCCACGAAGGCGATTCCAGGAACGCTGCAGGAGGGCGGTGCTTCGTTTCAAACGACGCATTGGACCGTGGTGTTGCGTGCGCGCGAGACCGACTCGGCCGAATCCGCCCGGCAGGCGCTCTCCGGATTGTGCGAAGCATATTGGCCGCCGCTTTACAGTTTTCTGCGACACCGTGGGTTTTCATCCGCCGACGCACAGGATCTGGTCCAGGGTTTCTTCGCTCATCTGCTTGAGGAAGGCACCTTAGCTCAAGCCGATCGGCAAAAGGGCCGGCTTCGCACGTTCCTGCTCGGATCGCTTCAGAACTTCCTCTTCAACGAATACGACCGTATGCGGGCGCTGAAGAGAGGTGGCGGCCGTCAGATCCTCTCGATAGAAGAGCATATGCCGGAGGCGGAGGCAGCAATGCTGGCGACCTCTCATTTAAGCGATGCCGCGTGCTACGATCTTGCGTGGGCGACGAACATCGTGACCCGCGCGTGGCAGCGTTTGCAAAAGGAATTTGTGTCCGAAGGCAAAGCCGAGTGGCTCGAACAATTAAGACCGTTTGTGGCAGGTGGAAGTCTCACGCCGCCGAATCAGGAGCAAGCCGCGGCTAACCTCGGGGTGCCAATCGCAACTTTGCGCACGTGGCTTTCGCGGCTCCGCCAGCGTTACCGCGAATCACTGCGATCGGAAGTCTCCGGCACGGTCTCCGATCCGGCAGATGTCGATGCAGAGCTACGGCATCTTTATCAAATCCTGATGGCATAAGTCGATGTTGGCTATGGGCGACAACGGCGAAGAAGTTGCAACCGCCAGGACCGACAGTCGAGATGTTGGTACATGCGCGACATGTGGCCGGCAGCTGACTCAGTGCGGTCCGAACGGTGAGTGCCTGCGTTGTCTCGTCAGCCTTGGTTTTCTGGCTGACGGCGAAGAGGCTGAACGGCCAGCTGCGCGCGGGCGATTGACTCCAGGGCCTTTACGATACGCGCACTTCGAAGTCGAAGTGGGCACGGATGGTTTTCCGGTGGAGCTTGGTGCCGGAGCGATGGCCATCACCTACCGCGCTCGCGACACAGTTTTAAACTCGGTTGTTGCGCTCAAGGTCATCGACCGGAGCGTGGCCCAGAATCCGGGTGCGCGATCGCGTTTTCTGCGCGAAGCGCGCGCTGCTGCAAACATTCATCATCCGCACATCGCCCGCGTGACTTATTACGGGGAACAAGACGGCGAGTGTTTCTATGCCATGGAATTGATCGAAGGCGAAACACTCGAAGCGCGCGTGCGCCGCGATGGACCGATGCCGCTGGCTGTGGCGCTGGAAGTGATTGAGCAAGCCGCGCGTGCGTTGGCTGCCGCGGAAGCGTGTGGCGTCGTGCATCGCGACATCAAACCATCGAACATCATGCTGGAATCCGATGCCAGCGACGCGCTCAGGGTAAAGCTGATCGATTACGGCGTGGCGAAAGTGATGGCGGGCCAGAGCGAGCCCGACCTCGAGCAGACCCAGGCCGGCTTTATCGGCACGCCGGCGTTCGCCAGTCCGGAGCAGTTCGCCGGCTCCGCGCAATTGCCGATCGATACACGGTCCGATATCTACTCTCTGGGCGTTACGTTTTGGTATTTGCTCACCGGTCGCACGCCGTTTGTCGGACGCACGATGGAAGAAATCCGCTCGAGACACGTCGGCCAGTTACCGTTGGAACAGGTCAAGGCGCTGCATCTTCCCGGGCAGGTTGTTGCACTGCTCAAATCGATGCTGGCTCCGGAGCCGAAGAACCGGCCGCAAACAGCGCGCGAGTTACTTTCTGCCGTCCGGAACTGTTACGTGCGATTTAATCCTGAAGCGCGCTCACGTCGCAGGCGAGTCGCGCTACTCGGCGCAGCCGCGGGCGTTGCGATTGCAGCGATTGCCGTCGGCGCCTGGATGTATCAACGCACGCGGGCCTTCACTCCGATGGAACGCTCGATCGCAGTGCTGCCATTTGGAAACCTCAGCAGCGACAAGGAGAACGCCTACTTTGCTGAGGGAATACAGGACGAAATTCTCACACGTTTGTCGAAGATTGGCGATCTAAAAGTTATCTCGCGCACTTCCACGCAGCATTACAAAAGCGCGCCGGAAAACCTGCGCGACATTGCCAGGCAACTCGGCGTTGCTCACGTTCTGGAAGGCAGCGTGCAGAAAAGTGCAGACACCGTCCGTGTGAACGTGCAGCTGATCAACGCGACGAGTGATACGCATCTGTGGTCGGACACGTACGATCGCAAGATGACCGATATTTTATCGGTCGAAAGCGAAGTCGCCAAAGCCATTGCCGATCAACTGCGAGCGAAACTGACGGGACACGAAGCGGAAGTCATCGCCGCCAAACCTACCGACAACGCTCAGGCGTACGATGCGTACCTTCGCGGCCTTGCTTACACGTTGAAAACCGGGTTCACACCGGCGATATCGCTTGGCGCGCAGAGATACCTCAAGGAAGCAGTGCGGCTGGATCCGAATTTCGCGCTTGGCTGGGCGTTGCTGTCTTACGTCGATGCGAGCGGTTACCTGACGCAGAGTCTCCAACCCACAGCGACCCTTCGTGACGAGGCGCGGGACGCCGCCGAAAAAGCTCTTAGTTTACAGCCAAATCTCGGCGAGGCCGTATTTGCGAAGGGTTTCTATCACTACGCCTGTCTTAAGGACTACGACACGGCGGTGAATTACCTGGAGCAGGCCTTTCAGCTTCTGCCTAATGATAGCCGCGTACCGCAAGCTCTTGCTTACGTTGAACGACGACGCGGCAACTGGGACAACAGCGAAGCCTACTTCAACGCAGCCGAGAAGCTTGACCCGCGCAATGTTAACCTGCTTTCGCAACACGCGCGTTCCTACATCTGCCTTCGTCGTTTTCCCGAAGCCTTGGTTAAGCTGGAACAGATCCTGAACATAAGCCCCGACGACATAGACACGCTCGTGTTAAAGGCGCGAATCGCACAAGCAGAAGGCGACCTGCCGCGCGCGTCAGCGCTCTTGGCCCCACTTCGTCTGGGAGCCGATTACGCCAATGCGTTGGAAACACAAGTTTACCAGGCGATCCTTGAGTCGCGGCCTGCAACGGTCATTGCTCAACTAAAGGAAATACTCGCGAAGCCGGATCAGACACTTGGTTACTACAACGGCGAACTACGCTTTTGGTTAGGCTGGGCACAGGAAGTTGGCGGCGACCACGATGGCGCGCGCGACAGTTGGACTCAGGCTCGCAGCGAATTGGAACCTTATCTCGAGGAGCAGCCACAGAATTTTATTTTGATGGCCGACCTTGCCCTCACAAACATGGCTCTCGGTGAGAGCGCCACTGCGCTAAGTCTCGCCGAACGCGCGCTTGCGATGTTTCCAATCGACAAAGATGCGCTGAGCGGTCCCAGACCGCTCGACATCCTGGCCCGCGTGGCAGCACGAATCGGCGACCCCGACCGCGCCATCTCCACATTGGAGAAACTGCTCTCAATTCCATACGAAGCTCCGCTGGCGGCAAACCCGCCGCTCACCCCCGCATTGCTCAGGCTCGATCCAATGTTCGAACCGCTGCGCAAACATCCGCGTTTCCAAAAACTGATTGCCCCCTCCGCACCAAAATAGGCGCTGGGGTGAAAAATTCCGGGGAACGGTTATCTCGGCTTAATCATCTGCTTTGGAGCGACAGCATTGTCGCTAACCCTCTTCACGTGAGGCCGCCTGAGTTATCAGCACTACCAGCGATTAGTCAGCGTCGGCGACGGCTCGACGTAGGATCGCCCGGATCGTATTCCCACAGCCGCGACGGGTCGCCGAAGACGGCGCCGAGCGCGCGCCCGGGCCAGATCTCGAGATAGCTCAGCAGCAGTGCCATTAGCGGCACCAGAATGAAGGCGAGACCGTGGGCGGCCATAATGAACATCGCTATTGCGCGCAGGATCAGGAGATAGACATCCCAGCGGACCCGTTGCTTCAGCTGATTGTCGGGCATCGTGTCGTAGCCCATTCGGAAAGCCTTCCAGAAATGTCCGGCCGCGATATAACTAAAGATGAACCAGAGCGCCGGTGAATGCGTCAGCTCGTGGCGCAGTTCGCTGCCGAGCAGCAGATCGTGCAGCGGAATTAGCACGATCCAGTACGGGAGGCCGACAATGCCGACCAGGAAGATCCAGACAAAAATGCCGCGAATGACGTTGCCGGCGAGCGTGGCGTGGTCCTTCTTCGCTTGTGTCTCGCGAAGAGAGCGTGGAATCAGCGCGGCGACAATTGCCGCGACGGCTGCCAGCCCGTCAAACCAGTAGTTGAATACAGCGAGAGCCGCAGACCAGCCGAACCCATAGATACCGATCACCGGAATCAGATTGCGCGCGATCACAGTCCATGCGTCGGGCCGCGACGCCAACTCGCGCAGATGTTGCGACAGCGGCGGCGGCCTGATCTGTCGTGGCGCGCTCGAGACGATTTTCTCTGCGGGCTTCGCCATAGCCGCAGATTAACAGGTCAGATCCGCGACATGGAATCAATTCGGATTTCGACTCTGCGGACGAAAATATTCCTCAGCGTGAAACAACGAAAACGGCGAGAGCAATCGTAAGGACATCTTCACAGACTGCGACGATGAAGTCCTTGATGTGCAGATTAGTTACGAGCGACCTTCGGACGTGATAGCCGAGAAATGCGCTGGCAACTCCGCCTATTCCACCCACGAGTGCGCCAACGACCAACGATTGCCCGACTGCCGCGCAAAGACACGCGCCACAGAGGCCGCCCGTGAGGAAGCGCGCCAACAACGGAACAGGCGAGGTCCGTTTTGGAATCCACGGCAGCTTGTCTGCGACTAACTCGCCGATCGCGAGCACGGAAAATACCGCGACTGCAATCATTGATCCCATGAATGCGAGCGGCGACCCGTGCAGATTCAACCAGCCGATGTGTGCAGCCCAGGCAACCACCGCCGGCGCCGTGAGTGAACGCAAACCTGCAACAAATCCGATCCCAAATGCGACAATGAGGACGTACATCATGATAGCGCTCGAGATTTTGTTTTGCGTTTAAAGTAAGCTTTGTGCAGCGGCACCAGAACGGCCATGGAGAAATAAATCCACCCACTCCATTCTATATCTTCTATCGGCAGCGTCAGCGCCAGCACGAGCGAAATAGTTCCCACAGCGACCGGGATGCTCCAGCCGGTTACTTCATTAAGCGTGATTGATTTTTCCGTTGCGTTAAATCGCAACGGCTCTCGCAATTGCCAGGCCCGCCAATTCAAGAGCACCATCTCCACTGCGATCGCGGTGAACCCCAGCGCAAACAGCGCAAAGAGTGCGCGCACCTCCGATTCGGAATGAGCCCCGAGTCGGTGACCCACCTGACCGCCGCTAAGCAGAAACCACATGGCACTAAAAATCGCCTTCAGAGGATAGATGTAGATCAAGATGGTGGCCAGCATTGTCCAGCTAATGAAGATGGAAACACCATCCTCCAGGCCATAACGCCGGCTCCACAGCCAATGTCCGCGCCAAAAGATTCCGAGGACGACAATGCTTGCGACGAACGCCGGCACATTCTTAAAAGCAGCCAGGAGCGTTGCGATATCGTCGGGGATTTGTTGAGCGGCGATCACGAGCATGGTGAT
>DATBDI010000413.1:0-23058 GCA_036270025.1 Candidatus Udaeobacter sp.
GGCTTCAGCGCCGAGCCCGGGCACGTTTTCAGTCAGGATCAGTTGCGTCAAAGGCATATTAATTCCCAAAAACGTATTGAAGATTTTGCAATCTGAGTGCTCCGGGGATGTCGACTCTAAAATTCACAAAGCCATTGTCAATGCGAGAATAAAAAATGTCACAAAAAAACTTCGACGTGCGGAGTGATTCGAGGAATCACCACGCTCTTTTCGGGCTGTCATGTTGAGCGAAGCGCTGCAACGAAATGCGAAGCATGAGGCCAGGCTTTCAAACATCTCTGGCTGTGACTTGTTGCGCTGGCCGCCCAGATAATCAGAGATTCTTCGCTTCGCTCAGAATGACAGGCAACGCGGGCGCTAGCTCAGATCATCCCGAGTTTCATCCGTCCTGCTTCGCTGATCATGTTTTGGTTCCAAGGCGGATCCCAAACGAGCTGCACATCGGCTTCATCGATGCCGTCTATGCTTAGAATTTTACTCTGCGCATCGTGTGCGATCGCCGGTCCCATTCCGCAACCTGGTGCGGTCAAAGTCATCTTGACTTCCACCTTGGTGCCGCCTTGCGGTTTTTTGATCATTCGGCAGTCGTACACGAGGCCAAGGTCGACAATGTTCACCGGGATCTCCGGGTCGTAACATTGACGAAGCTGGTTCCACACGTCTTCTTCTGAAACTTCACCGTTTGTGGTGCTCCCAGGTTTTTGAACTGTTTGCGTCTGCGGTTTTTCCAAACCGAGAGCATCCAAATCTTTCTCTGCGACGCGTGCCAATCCCTGGTATGTAGCGATTGTGTAGCTTCCTCCCAGGCTCTGGGTGATCACGCCCTGCGTTCCGGCCGGGATCGTCGTCTTCTGGCCGCTCGGGATCTGGATCGCCTCGCAATCGCGACTCAATGTGAATTCAGTGTTCTCGTACATGGCTTGTACCCTTGGAGATTACTATGCCACAGACGAGGCAAATGACGAATGACTAATGCCGAATGACGAAGGAATGATCAAATGCCGAACAAGATGCGCGAGTGTCTGATTCGTCATTCGAATTTCGTCATTCGACATTCGTGCTTCGTCATTTAATAAACATCGCGCTTGTAGCGTTTCTCGTTCTTGAGCTTCTCAACGTATTCGTGGGCCTGCTCAATCGTTTTGCCGCCTTCTTTCTGGACAATGGCCCGGAGCGCTGCGTCCACATCCTTCGCCATGCGCCTGGCGTCGCCACACACGAAAAAATCGGCGCCTTCGGCGTCGAGCCACTTCCAAATCTCCGCCGCGTTTTCCAGCATCTTGTGCTGGACATACACCTTTTGAGCCTGATCGCGTGACCAGGCGCAATCGAGCCGGGTGAGAAGGCCCTCTTGCAGAAACACTTTGAATTCATCTCCGTATGCAAAGTCGCAACTCTCGTGTTGCGCGCCAAAGAAGAGCCAATTCTTTCCTTTGGCCCCGGTGACTTGTCGTTCCTGCAAGTAGGCACGAAACGGCGCGACGCCGGTGCCCGGACCGACCATGATGATGGGAGTCCCAGGATCCCCGGGCAGATGAAAGTGCTTTGCCGCCGTAGGGAAAACCGGCACCGGCACGTCGTCAGCGCGCTCGGCGAGAAAAGATGAGCAAACTCCTTTGCGAACGCGGCCGTGGCTTTCATATTGAACAACGTCGACGATGAAATGCACCTGATCCGGGTACGCCCTCAAACTTGAAGCCACCGAATAAAGCCGCGGCTGCAGTTTCGTCAGCAAAGTTACAAACTGCTCTGGCGCGAACCGGGCGGAGGGATGTTCCAGGAGGAAATCGCTTATTTCCATTCCCCACAGATAAGTCTCCAAATCATGTTTCCGGTCTGGCGCGAGAAGATAAGTTAAAGTAGGCGCAGCGGAAGCGCGCCCGGCAATGGCCCTCAAGAACTTCGGTGTCGGTTGTGTGACGCTATAGTCTCGCAGTAAGGCTTCACGCAGCGTTGTTGGTTCGCCCCGTGGTCGCGGCACCTTTTCGTCACCGCTGGCGCCCAGGGTCTGGATGATTTCATCCACCAATTCTGGATCGTTCGTTGGATACACCGCCAACGAATCGCCCACTTCAAAGCTCAAACCCCATCCACTCAGATCGACCTCGAAATGTCGCGTATCCTTTTCAGATTCCGGGCCGCTGAGACGGCGGTTGACGACTAGACGAGCAGGAAATGGGTTTGCGCGCGTGTATCGCGGCGGCGCAACGGCAGCAGTAGCAGGAGCAGCAGGGGCAGTAGCTTCGATCATGGCAAGTCTGTAGCGGCAATTTGTTAGCCTCGCAAATCAATCCTCCGGAGACCCAGCTTTGGAATGCCGTCTCGAACGCCGCTGGCTTGCCTGCACTTCCGAAGCCAGCGCAATGGCGAAATCCACCTGACGTTTGAAAGTGTCAACCCGCGCAACAAATACCGACAGTTCGTCGCCGACGCTGAAGCGTTTGCGCGTGCGTCTGCCAATGAGTTGCCGTCGAGCCAGCTCAAACAAATAAAAATCGTCAGTGAGCGAGGACACGTGGACGAGCCCGGTAATCAGCGCATCGGGCAATTCCACCATCAGCCCGTAGTTGCGAACATCGACAATCGACGCACGAAAAATCTGCGGGTCACGTTGATTGAGTTGACGCTGAAAGAACTCGAGCTTCTTCATCTGTGCGGCGTCGATCTCGGCATCGGCTGCGTTCCGTTCAGTGGCCGAGATGTGCTCGGCAATGGATGCAATCTCACGGCTGTCTGGCTGATAGGGACGGCGCGCTGCACTGTCCGGACGCCGCGACTGATGGTAGGGCGTGTCACTCCGTGACCGCCGTTCGGTGGTGGTCCCGACGGACGGCAACGGAGTGCCGTCCCTACCAAGAGAACGATGTACCACCAGATCGGCATAGCGCCGAATCGGGCTGGTGAAATGCAAATAGTTCGTCTTCGCCAGACCGTAATGACCAAGCGGCTGGGCAGAGTAGCGCGCGCGTTTCAAACTTTTGAGGAGTGCGATCTTAAGCGGTTGTTCTTCGGGCTTTCCTCGGATCAAGCCGAGCAAACGCTGCAACTCTGCGCGATGAGTGAGATCGCCAACCCGATAATTAAAGCTAAGTACGAACTCGCGATATTCTGCGAGTTTCTGCGGGTCTGGATTTTCGTGAACCCGGTAGATCGTTGGAATTGCGCGCTTCTTAAGCTGCCGGGCGACGGCCTCGTTCGCTACCAGCATGAATTCTTCAATCAACTGGTGCGACTCATCATTTTCGACGCGCTCCAATCGGACTGGACGTCCCTGGTTGTCGACCCAGACTTTCACCTCCGGAAAGTCGAGATCCAGCGCGCCGTGCTCGAATCGTTTCCGCCGCAGCAGTGATGCAAGTTCCCAGGCGATGTGCAGGCGTTCCCCCAATTCATCGCGCGGCTCGGACTTTAAGATGGCGTAAGCTTGCTTGTACGTAAGCCGGTGCGTGCTGCGAATCACGCTGCGTCCGAAGCGCGCGCGTTTCACCACCCCGTGCTTATCGAAGTCGAGGAAAACCGAATGAGTAAGCCGATCGACTCCGGGATTCAGACTGCAAACGCCGTTGCTCAAGCGTTCCGGCAACATCGGGATTACGCGGTCCGGAAGATAAACGCTGTTGCCGCGCCGGCGTGCTTCGCGATCCAGCGCGCCTCCCGGTTCTACGTAAGCGGCAACATCAGCAATGTGCACGCCGAGTCGCCAGCCATCTTTGATCTTCTCAACGTGGATTGCGTCGTCAAAATCGCGGGCGTCGTCGGGATCAATCGTGACGATGAATTGCTTGCGCAGATCCTCGCGACCCTCGAGTTGCCGCGCATCGATGTTTTCGGAGATGCGCTCCGCCTGATCCAGGACCTCACGGGGAAATTCCGTTGGCAGATGATATTTACGGACGATCGAGAGCACGTCGACGCCTGGGGTTGACGCGGCGCCGAGCACTTCAATGATTTCGCCCTCTGGATTGACGTGGCGCGACTCCCACACATCCAGGCGAACGACGACCTTGTCGCCGACTGTCGCAGGTCGTTCGAGCTGTTGCTGCGGTTCTGGCCGCACATAGATGTCGTGCACAAAACGCGGATCATCCGGCACAACGTAGTAGAAATTCCGCGAACGCTGCAGCGTGCCCACCATCGTGTCGTGAGCGCGTTCCAGGATCCGAATCACGCGACCCTCGCGACGTCCCTTGACCCGAGCGTAAGGTTCATCGCGCGAAATTCGCACAACAACCCGGTCGCCGTGCATCGCGGTACCGATGTTCTCCGCTGCGATAAAAATGTCCGGCTCTCCGGCTGTTTCTGGTACAAGAAATCCATACCCGGCGGGATGAATCGACAATTTACCGGCCACGAGATCTGCTTCCGCCGGTAGAACATATTGTTTCTTGCGGATCCGGGCGATCTCACCGGTGCGCTCGAGCTGACGCAAAGTTTTCCGCAGAGCGACTCGCCCGCTCCCGGTCACCCCGAGCCTGCGGCCCATCTCGACTTTGTCCAGGGGGCGGTAATCCTTCCGCGCGAGCAGCGCCAGGATTTGATCGCGAATGCTACGGGCCTCCGACTTCATTTGGCAAAAAGGTAGTGCGAGCCTCCGGCTTGCGCAGCCCAATGTCGCAAGCGGGACGCATGCGTTACCTTAAGCAGCACCAGGATTTGGTTGCGAATGTTACGTCCGTTTCCAGCCATGTTGGCGAAACAATATCGTCAAGTTTATCGAGTTACTTCGATTTCAACTGGAGGTCGAGTTATGCGAAAGGCGATTATTGCCGGCGTATCGATGACGTTTGTGGCGGCGATCGTTGCGCTGGCTGCAGGCGGAGCCAGGATGATGGTCACGAGTTCTGCTTTCAAAGATGGTGGCGACATTCCGTCAAAGTTCTCATGTGACGGCGCCAACACCAGCCCGCCGTTGCAAATTTCCGAGGTTCCTGCGGGAGCGAAAACACTTGTCCTGATCGTTGACGATCCCGACGCGCCGAGTGGGCTGTTCACGCATTGGATGGTTTGGAATCTGTCGCCGCAAACCAGCACAATCTCCGAAGGAAGCGCTCCGGTCGGAGTGCACGGCACGAATGACTTTGGGAAATCGGGATATGGTGGACCATGTCCGCCCTCCGGAACCCATCGTTACTACTTCAGAGTGTTCGCGCTCGATCGGAAGCTCGATTTGGCTGGCGGCGCAAAGCGCAGCCAGCTCGATGCCGCAATGAAAGGTCATGTGATAGCCCAGGGCGAACTAATGGGTCGTTATTCGCGAAAGAAGTAGCGCGAGCTTCCGGCTCGCGAGGGTCCTAGATCGCAAGCGGGACGCATGCGCTACCTTGGCGCGCTTTCGAATAAAGCGAAGCCTGTGTTAGTCTCACCGAATGATGCAAGGGAGGCTGTGGAGGATCGGCGATCGCGTTTTCGATCTTTCGCGGCAAGGGTTAATCATGGGCGTGTTAAACATTACTCCCGATTCATTTTCCGATGGCGGACAATTTTTCGCGCCGGAAAAAGCAGTAGAACACGGCTTACGAATCGCTGCTGAAGGCGCCGACATCATCGACGTGGGCGGCGAATCGACACGACCCGGCGCTGAGCCCGTTCCAGCTGCTGAGGAATTACGCCGCGTGCTTCAGGTGATCCGCGAATTGCGAGCAAAGACGGACATTCCGATTTCGATCGACACTTCGAAATCTCAGGTCGCTCGCGCGGCGATTGAGGCAGGCGCTTCAATTGTGAACGACGTGACGGGTGGGCGAGGAGACGAACAAACGCTGCCGCTCATCGCGGAGACCGAGTCGGCTTTTGTTATCATGCATATGCAAGGCACTCCGCGAACCATGCAAGTGCGGCCGCGATATCAGGATGTTGTTTCAGAAATTACTGATTTTTTTCGACAACAATATACCCGCGCCATAGGTTCAAGGATTGATCCCATGGCGATTGCGTTTGATCCTGGCATTGGTTTCGGGAAAACGCTTGAACACAACCTCGAGTTGCTCGGGCAGCTAGAGCGGGTTCGCGCGCATGATCGGCCACTCGTGGTTGGCGTTTCGCGTAAATCGTTCATCGGGAAGATAATCGGATCGACGGACATGAACGACCGCGTGGCGCCTGCAGTTGCGTTGACTGCGCTCCTGCGCACTCGCGGCGCTGACGTGTTGCGGGTTCATGACGTCAAAGAAAATGTAAGTGCGTTACGGATGACGGAGGCAATCCTTCAGAGGGCAGGATGATTCATCAGCTAGTCGATCTCTGGTTCAGGAGCTGGCGCAGCTTGGTCGAAATTCTTCTACTGAGCGTGGCGATCTATTACGGCTATCTCTATTTTCGTGGAACGCGTGGCGCGAAAGTGCTGACCGGACTGGCGATTGTTTTTTTGACGCTGACCCTGATCTCGACACTGCTCAATCTGGTGGTGATCGGCTGGATCATCCGAAGCTTCTCTGTTTTTCTCGCGGTCGCGTTGGTCGTAATTTTTCAGCCGGAACTGCGGCGCGGCCTGGCGGCACTTGGTGGACACCCGATTTTCTCGCTGACAAGCGAGAAACGGGAAACTGTGCATGATCTGGCAGAAGCCGTCACCCAGTTGGCGAACAAACAGTTCGGCGCGTTGATTGCCATCGAGCGCGACACATCGATTCGAGTTTACGAAGAAACGGGCGTGATCATCGACGGCGAGTTCTCTGTCGAACTGATGCTGACGATTTTTCATCCAAAGGCGGCCTTGCACGACGGCGGAGTGATCCTTCGCAACGGGCGAATTGCCGCCGCAGCTTGCATTTTTCCCGTGAGTCAGCGCGAAACGCTGGACCGCAGCCTCGGATTGCGCCATCGGGCCGGCCTCGGCATCACAGAGGAATCAGATGCCGTGGCTGTCGTTGTTTCCGAAGAGACCGGCAGTATTTCCATTTGCCACCGGCGACGAATCGAGCGCAATTTTACACCGGAGACGTTCCGGCAGCGCATCGCGGAGATTTTGTTACATAGCAAATATGAAGAGACTGATTCTGAGAAACTGGCGCGCGAAGTTGATCTCTCTGCTGCTCGCGACGACGCTTTGGTACCTGATCAAAAAGAACGTAGCGACGGCGCCATCGCCGTCTGAGAAGTTTTACCCGCCGCCAATTGGCCAGACCGGATAACGGCGCGATTCAGCGCAAAAAACGGCTCAGGTTCTCTTCTTCCCAGCGGCGCGCCCGGCGATATTGTGGAAACTTACGCTCGCGGCGGTTGAACTCTTCTGTGTGCACCCGCCGGCGGTTCGCCGAGAGCTTCTCGTCGGGCACTATCGAATGCAGCATCTCGTGATAGAGCACGTAACGCAAAAACCAGATCGGCACGAACGGCTGGTCTAGCGCAGGGTTGATTCGAATGACCCGATCTTGCTCCTGGATTGTGCCAAAAATAAAATTCTCGCGCGGTCGATGCTTCCTTCGGCGACCCCAAATGACGTTGTAACCGCGGAGACGGCTGCGAAAATATCTTACATTCAAATCATCAAAGATAACTCGCAGATCGAAATGGGTTCCTTCATGACGTAAATTCAGCTGCTGCTGCATCGGCAGCGTTGGATGAGCGAGCTTTCGTTTTGTATTTTTCTTTTTCCTGGCCATTGGGATCCTCTCGCCACCGCACAACGTGAGTAGTACTTTAGTGGCTGCGAACCTAGTGACAAGCAAACGAGGATCTTTATGAGAAGATTGTTGTAAGCCGCTCGGTTGCAACGCTCTATGCGGAGGCGGCTAAATGGCTGGACGCTCGGGTTTTTTTGACCGACGGGCGAGGCGAATCATGGGTAACGTGGAGTGTCCGATGCACACGTTGTTGCGACGACCGGAACTTGCGTATAATGCTTCTGAACTCGCCGCTGAAGGCATCGGAACTGTAATGGATCAGACCGCATGACGCCTTTCCTCCGAAAGTTACTCGGGCAAAACTGGATTCTGCTGGTGACGACGCTTGCACTGGCTGTTTTCGGTGTCATCGCGATCTATAGCGCAACGTCGTCGCGCTCCGACCCGTACGCCGCAGATTTCTGGCGCAAGCAGGCGAACTGGGTGGTGGTTGGTCTGTTTGCATTCATGATCACCAGCTTGATTCATTACCGCTGGGTCCGCTGGGGCGCGTTGCCGTTGTACCTGGCCGGTATCGTTTTTCTAATTCTGACAAAATTTATCGGCACGAAAGTTTATGGCGCTCGGAGCTGGCTGCATATCGGACCGATCAATTTTCAACCCGCTCAGCTTGCGGTCGTTGCTGGTATTATGGTCCTGGCGATCTTTTTGACTCAATTTCGCGAAATGCATCCTATGCTGCGGTTGTTGCTGTCGGGAGCTATCGCCGGAGCGCCGTGTCTCCTCATCCTCCTGCAGCCTGATCTGGGCGAAGTTATTATTTGGATCCCGGTGCTCCTGGCGTTGTGGTTTGTGGGCGGACTGCCACTGCGTTATTTGATCTGCGTCATCCTGATCGGAATCGCTTTTATCCCAATTGCGATCAATTTCGGCCTGAAGCCATATCAGCAACAGCGAATCACCGCCTTCACGCATCCTGACATTGATAAGCAGGGTTCTGCATGGGCAATCAATCAATCTCTGATTGCAATCGGCTCGGGCGGTTGGTCGGGGAAGGGATTTAAAGCTCCAAACACGCAGATTGAGCTCGGCTTTTTGCCGGCTACAGCTGTGCACAACGATTACATTTTCTCCGCGATCGGAGAACAATGGGGATTTGTCGGTGGAGTGCTTCTGCTCGGCGGCTTCGCGCTACTGCTAATGACGTGTTTATTTGTTGCGTTTCTTGCCGGGGACCAACTCGGCCTGCTTTTGGTTGTGGGGGTTACAGCGCTTATCTTCACACATATCTTTCAAAACATGGGCATGACGATTGCCATGCTCCCAATTACCGGCGTTCCGCTGCCATTGATCAGTTACAGCGGCTCTTTTGTGCTGATGATCATGTTCGGTCTCGGGCTGGTGAACAGCGTTTGGATTCACCGAAAGATTTCCGCCTAAGCGCAGTGGTAACCCGCAGCCGCTCCGCGGTCGCGACTATTGATGGCCGTGCGATTTACTTTGACGAGCGAGTTGTCTAAAGTCGGCCGCAGCTCATGGAAGCCGATTACAAGGTCAAACTGGAGGTCTTTGAAGGCCCGCTCGATTTGCTTCTTTATCTCATCAAACAGGACGAGATCGACATCTATGATATCTCGCTCGAACGCATCACCAGCCAGTACCTCGAGTATCTGCAGGCGTTCAAGGAGCTGAATATCGAATTGGCCGGCGAATTCATCGTCATGGCTGCAAACCTGATTTACCTGAAAAGCCGCAGTCTTTTGCCGGTCGATCAACAGCCCCCGGAGGAAGATGCGGCGGAAGATGATCCTCGTTGGGAGTTAATCCGGCAACTGATCGAGTACAAGAAGTTCAAGGAAGCGGCCGCCGAACTGCACGCGCGGCAGCTCGAGCAAGAGAAGATTTTCGCGCGAGAAGGCGCCCCGGCTCCGGGAACACAAGAGCCGCTGCAACTCGGCGAAATTGGAATTTTTCAGCTGATTCACGCGTTTCAAATCGTGATCAAAAGGATCGAAGCGCGACAGGACGTGCAGGAGATTTTTGCCGAGCGGTTCAGCGTTTCAGAGAAGATCGACGCTATTTTGCAACGCGTCGCGGAGGGTGCCCGGGTCCGATTCTCTGAATTGTTTGGAGCCGCTGCGTCGCGTCTCGAGGTCGTGGTGACTTTTCTGGCGCTGCTGGAGCTGATCCGCCTGAAACAAGTCTGCGCTACGCAACGAAATCTGTTTGATGAAATCGAAATCGCGGCTGCTGCAGCTTAAGCCGGAAGCTGCTGTAGCGTGCGCTGTCTTCAGCGCATCCGCTGTGGCGAAAATCACGTATTGCATTTTCCGCTGAGGACAGCGGACTCTACAAGAACATGCCGCGAATCTTGATCGCTGGGTGTGGTTATGTTGGGCAGGCGGTAGCTGATTTGTTCCGCGCGAAAAGCTGGGGCGTGGAAGGCTGGACTCGTTCTGCGCAATCGGCGGCGCTTTTGTCCGGGAAGCCGTATGCCGTCCGCGCAGTCAATATTTCACAAGGTGCTGAAGTCGCGGACTGCGCTCGGGCAACAGGCGAATTCGACGCAGTGGTTCATTGCGCCAGTTCTGGCGGTGGCGACGCGGAATTGTATCGCCAGGTTTATTTGAATGGTGTGCGCAATCTCCTGGAAATATTTTCGAGATCAAAACTGCTCTTTACGAGCAGCACCAGCGTTTACGCGCAGCGCGAGGGATCTTGGGTAACAGAAGAGAGTGAACCAGCACCGACGCGGCAGACCAGCCGTGTACTCCTCGAAGCCGAAGCGTTGGTTCTCGATCACGGCGGCATTGTCGCGCGGCTTGCTGGCATCTACGGGCCAGGGCGATCTGCGTTGTTGAGCAAATTCCTGGCGGGCACGGCAGTCATTGATCGTGACCACGACCGCTTCGTCAATCAGGTGCACCGCGACGACATCGCATCCGCACTATTGTTGTTGCTACTCAATCGATCGGAGCAACAGGCTCAGATTTACAACGTGGTCGACGATCAACCGATTCTACAAAGCGAATGCTATCGCTGGCTGGCGCAGAAGTTGAATCGATCCATGCCACCGATCCGAAAATTAGCGCAACCACGTAAACGCGGGGACAGCAACAAACGCGTCAGCAACGCGACATTGCGCCGGTTGGGGTGGATCCCCCAATATCCCACATTTGCCGACGGGATGGAAAAAAGTGTGCTACCGAGCTTCGCGGCCGTACTCCACGCATCTGATTAACACCGGGCTTCAGCCCGGTGAAACTCGTCCGCAAACGTGATGAAACCGTTTCAACGGTTTCTGATACCGCGAAGCCGTTGAAACGGCTTCAGTTGACGATATCACGTTAATGACCGGACTGAAGGGCGGTGTTAATGAAACCGGACTTACGTCACTTGCGCAGCCTCAGCGGCAGCAAGGCTTGCGGCGTTGTGCTCTTCACGTCGTTCGCCGAACAACTGACGGATGACTTCTTCAACCGGCACTTCCTGGACATTGATGTCGCTCACGTCACAGGCTTCGAGGACTCGCCGGCACGTTTCTGTGACTTTTGCGCGGGGAACTTTTAGCTGCACCGACACTGGTGTTTGCTCCGTCACTTCACCGAACCGAGAGAGATCCCGCACAGCTTCCGTTTCAAACGTCAGACTCAGGACCTTGTAGCTTGAAAAGCGATCGACGATCTCTGTCAGCGGACCGTCGAAAAAAATCTTGCCGCGATCGATCACCAACACGCGATCGCAGAGCTCCTCGATATCCTGCATGTAATGACTGGTGAGCAAAGTGACGATATGATTTTGCTCGTTGTAGATCCGCAAAAACTCGCGCACTCGTTTTTGACTCACCACATCGAGGCCAATCGTCGGTTCGTCGAGAAAAAGCACACGTGGCTCATGAATCAGCGCTGCAATCAGCTCCATTTTCATGCGTTCGCCCAGGGAAAGCTCGCGCACCATGACATTCATTTTGTCTCGGACCTCCAAAAGTTCCGATAGGCCGTCGACTACCTTTTGGAACCGACCGCGGTCGATGCCATAGATCGCCCGGTTCAGCTCAAGCGACTCCTGTGCCGGCAGATCCCACCACAGCGCATTTTTTTGTCCCATCAGTAAACTGAACTGGCGTTTCATCTCGTTGCGCCGTTCCCATGGAATAAAACCCAGCACGCGCGCGTCGCCCGAGGTCGGATTCAACAACCCCGAGAGCATTTTGAGCACAGTTGTTTTCCCGGCACCGTTCGGACCCAGAAACCCGACGAACTCGCCTTCCTCAATTTGAAACGACACCTGGTCTGCCGCTCGGGTTTCATCGTACCGCCGTCGCAACAGGCCTTTTACGGCACCCCGCAGTCCACGCTCTTTGCGGTAGGTGCGATAAACCTTCGTCAGGTTGGAAGCTTCAATCGCTGGCATACACCTGCACTGAAACTACGTAGCGACGCTGCAGGAGCAAAATCAGGCATCAGAAACGGCCGGATACTCTCGGCCGAATGCGAATCGCTTTTATGGATGCGTTTGGAGCAACCCCTCACCTTCATCCTCTCCCTTTGCCAAAGGGAGAGGTAATAAAGCCATGCGGCGCTGCATGAATCTTCAGCACGATATCCTAAGCCGTTCCGCCTCTCCCCGTTTGGGGAGAGGATTGAGGTGAGGGGCGCGACGGTTACAAAACATCATCGAGACATGCCAGCAAATGGGAAACCGTCTCCTCAGTTTCATCTCCCATGTTCGACAGGCGAAATGTCTGGCCTCGGATCTTTCCGTAACCCGGATCGATCACCAGGTGATGTTTCTCCCGCAGTTTCCTCGCGAGCTCAAGCACGTCTATCCCTTTGTTGTTCTTCACGCACGTGAGCGTCTTCGAACGGAATCCTTCCTCCGCAAAGAAATCGAATCCCGCGCGGCGTACCCAGTCGTGCACGAGCGCATTTGTCCGTGTATGACGCGCGAACCGCGCTTCGAGTCCTTCAGAGAAGATTTCCTCCAGTTTTGATTGAAGCGCGTGAATGTGGGCAATGCTGGGGGTGCTGGGGGTCGTCCATTCGCCCTGATCTTCCCTGAACTGAAGGAAATCAAAATAGAATCCGCGATTCGGAATCTTTTCAGCGCGTGCGAACGCTTTTTCTGAAACTGAAAACAACGAGAAGCCCGGTGGCAGCGCCAGCGCTTTCTGAGCGCCGGTAAGCATCACATCGATGCCAAGCGCGTCCATGTCGATCCTGACGCCCGAGAAGGACGAAACGGTGTCGAGCACGAGTGCAACCTCAGGGTATTTCGCGAGAACGCCGCAGATTTCTTTGAGCGGATTCATCACGCCCGTTGAAGTCTCACTGTGGACCAGGGTGACCGTGTCGAATTTGCCGGACGCCAACAGACGATCGACATCTTTTGCGTCGATGTGTTTGCCCCAGTCCACCTGGAGCGGCTCCGCGTTTTTTCCGCAGCGCTTCGCAACGTCGAGCCATTTATCCGAGAAGGCACCGCACATGCAGCAAAGCACGCCGCGATCCACCAGGTTGCGGATTGACGCCTCCATGGCGCCCCACGCCGATGAAGTCGAAAGAAACACTGGCTGCTTTGTTGCAAAGAGCCTCTGGAGGTCTGGATGAATTGCGCGGTAGAGATTTTTGAAATCTTCGCCCCGATGGCCAATCATTGGACGCGAGAATGCCGCCCAGGTTTTCTGTGAAACTTCAACGGGACCGGGAATAAAAAGCTTATCGTGCGGATGCATGGCGGAAACATCGAACATCCGACCCGCCTTCGCAAAGCTACAGCGCGTCAGGCATCCAACGTCCAAACTTTAACCCGGCCTCGGCCGCCCGATTAGAGCAGGCAGTGTTAGTCATGGGTAAGTGGCTAGTGAACCTCGCCTCTCCCTTTCCCAAAGGGAGAGGATGAAGGTGAGGGATTGTTTTTCTGTCGCTGCTCGAGTGCGAACCAGATCGCTCGCAACACGCTGTCAAGCTCTTGGCGAACCTGATGATTCCAGAATCGCAACACAACGACTCCATGCCGAGCCAGGAATTCCGACCGTGTTCGATCGTGAATTTGACCCGCACTGTAGTTATGTCCTCTGCCGTCCAATTCGATGGCCAGCTTTGCGTTGGGACAATAGAAATCCAATACGTAACCATCGAGCGGATGTTGGCGACGAAATTTGTGGCCTGCGAATTTCGATTGCGTAAGTGCCGCCAAAGAATGCGCTCAGGCTCAGTCGCCTTTTTTTCGCAGCAATCGAGGGCGATCCACAGTGATTGATCCTAACTATCGACCACATTTTCCGAAAAGCCGTTTCCGTGTTCCCCTCACCTCAATCCGCAAGCGGGGCGAGGCGGATGAAGTCGCAAGTCAGATAACGAAGGGTTAGACCTGTCCGACTAGCTTGATTGAGGGAACATTGAGATGTACGCGTCACCATGTATCGCTTGTTTGTCCTTTGCGTCATTATCCCGGCCGCAATCGTGCTGCATGCCCAATCGCCGACCTACCTCGTGTTTGTCAGTAACGAACGTTCCGGTGACGTGGCGGCAATCGACGGCGCGACCGACTCAGTCATTTCGACATTTTCAGTGGGCAAGCGTCCGCGTGGCATTCATGGCGCGCCGGATGGAACGCGCGTTTTCGTGACATTGAGCGGCTCCCCACGGATGGCGCCCGGCGTGGATGAAAATCGCGCGCCCGCAGACAAGACGGCTGATGGTCTCGGTGTCATCGATCCGGTGGCGCGAAAGCTGATCGACCGCTGGCACGCCGGCTCGGATCCCGAACAATTCGCAATCAGCAAAGACGGAAAATTCGCGTTCATCGCGAACGAAGACGATGTGAGTTTGTCAATCATCGACCTGCAATCGGGCCAGTCTCGCGGCAAAGTAAAAGTGTCGGCTGAGCCCGAAGGTGTGGGCGTAAACCCGGCCAACGGCGAAGTGTACGTCACATGCGAAGAAAAAGGCGAGGTGTTCGTTATTGATCCCGACGCACAGCGTGTGCTCGCAACTGTCGAGACCGGTGGCCGGCCACGGTCGGTTACATTTTTGCCCGACGGTTCGCGCGCGTACGCTGCGTGCGAGAACGGCGGATACATCGCCGTAATTGACACAAAGTCACACAGGCTATTATCAAAAATTCAGTTGCCAACCGGCTCCCTGCCGATGGGCACAGTCGTTTCGCGTGACGGGAAAGAGCTTTACGTCTCGACCGGTCGCGGAAATGCGGTTGCAGTTATCGATACGCAAAAAGTCAGCGCACAGCGGTCGCCTCTCCTCTCCGCGCGAGGAGAGAGGGAGGGTGAGGAGTCGATTGTTGCAATGATTCCCGTCGGAAATCGCGCCTGGGGAATCGCGCTCGATCCCAGCGGCTCGAAACTCTACACCGCGAATGGCGCCTCAAACGACGTGTCGGTTGTCGACGTAAAATCGCGCAAAGAACTGCGCCGGATCAAAGTCGGCGATGGTCCCTGGGGCATCGCGATCGTGAGCGGCGCAAAGTAGCCCTTCTATTATGAAATTTGGATCGCGTACTCTGACTGTTCGCTCACGCGATTACGACACGATGCTCGATCGCGTTATGCGCCTCATTGACGAGGCGAGGCGCGCTTCCGCGCGAAGCGTCAACGCGCTGATGACCGCGACCTATTGGTTGATCGGCCGCCATATCGTCGAGTTTGAGTTAAGCGGGAAGAAACGCGCCGAGTATGGCGAAGAATTTCTGCCTGCGCGATTCTATTGACGGTGCCGAGAGAATTGATCGGGTGCCAAGCGATTTGCCAGACGCTGTCTGGCTTATTTGGTGGACGCAGATTTGCCAGACACTGTCTGGCAAATTGGTTCAAGGGAGCCAAGGTCCATGCCAACCCCGAGGCCACGTCCCACGCCCGTGCCTCGGCCGGCGGTATGAATGGGCTACTGGCAGTGTCCTGATTGATCCACGTGCTTTCTGGAGCTGCGCATCAACCTCTTTATCCGTGAACTTATTCCGATCATCCCAGCGGTTCGAAGCTTTACACCGCAAACGGCACATCAAATGATGTGTCCGTTGTCGATGTAAAATCGCGCAGAGAGCTGCGCCGGATCAAAGTCGGCGATTGCCCGTGGGGAATTGCGATTTTGCCCAGGTAACTGCGTCTAGACAATCCTAACCGCCGGCGTAATTCGGGTAGCGCTCGCGCAGCTCGCGCGAGAGGCGGTCGGCTTCGTCGGTTTTGCCGGCTTGCCGGTATGCGAGTGCGGCTTTGTCCAGCGCGCGAGGAGTTATGGCGGGATCATCGTAAAGCAGCGCGACGCCTTTGAAGGCTTTTCCTGCGTCGTCAAAATTTCGGCGCTCGAGTTGCACTTCGCCGGCGAGCAAGCGTGCTTCGGCGTTCACGCGTCCCTCGGGTTGAAGCGCCATGATTTCTTCCGCGATTTTCTGGGCTTCATCAGGTTTGTGAGCGCTGATTTTCACAGCGCCGAGCGCGAGTAGCACTTTCGCTTTCCCCGCCGGGTCTTTCGCGGTTTGCAAATACTTGCTGAACGCGTCCTCCGCTTCGGCCATGTTTTTTAGCTTCGCGGCCGCATCTCCGAGATAGAACAAGAAATCGGGTTTGACCTTGCCGGGATTGTCGATTTTACGAAGAGCAGCCAGATATTTCTCCGCGGCTTGGAAATTTTTCTCGTTGTAATATTGGATGCCCAGCCACTCCAAGACTTCTGCCGGCGCGTTCGTGTTCGGGCTGTTGGCAATCAATGTGTTGACCTCCCTGGTGAGCGCCGCGCGATCTTTCAAATAAAAGTAACAGAGAATTATCCTAACCGACGCCAGATCGTAGTACTGCTCCTTGTTCAGCTGCCGGGCTGCATTGAACGAGGTGAGCGCCCCTTTGTAGTCCTTTGCGTCGAATGCGGCCTTCCCAATGTAGTATTGCGCTTGTGCGGCAACTGAGCTCTTCGGGTATTCTTTCAACAGCTGCCGAAATGTTTCAACCATGCCCTTGGTATTTTCCTGTTGGCCAAGGATGAGAGCTTTTAACTGCAGCGACGCTTCGCGCTCGTGCGCCCTGGGATATTTGGTCAGGATCGTGTTTAAATCCGCAAGCGCGGCGTTGTAGTTTTTGTTCTGTTCGTATGCCAGCGCGCGCTGAGCGAGGGCGGCGGGGACTTGCGCACTGTCCGGAAACGTTTGGAGGTAATACGTGAAAGCTTCGATCACGCCTGGCGCATCTTTCGTCTGCACATGACACAGCCCGAGTTTGTAGGCCGTTTCGGCGCGCAGCCTTGGCGAGAGCTGCGAGCCGCGCAGTTCGCCATAGATGACGGCTGCGTCGCTGTAATTCTGCTGTTTGTAAAGAGCTTCAGCTTTGAGCAGTTTTGCCTGGTCTGCGCGCTCGCTTGTTGGTTTGGTCGCCAGAAACTCGTCGACCGCGGCGAACAGCGCCGACGGATCTGAGCTGTAAACGTTGATCAAGCGCTGATAAGCAGCGTCTTTCGCTTCTTCCCGGTCCGGGTACTTCGTGATCAGCTGCCGGTAGAGCGCTTCAGCCTCTTTTGCGCGTCCGAGTTGCCGTTCACTGTTTGCAGCGAGCAACAACACCTCGGCTTGGGCGGCCTCGGGAAGCTTGTCGAATTCCTTTTTGTAATCCGCCGCGAGATCAGCGTACTGCCCGGTTTGATATTGCAATCGCCGCAAACCGACTTGTGCAATTGCGCGGAACTTTCCGGCTTCAGGCAGACTCCGGCCTTTTTGCAACAAAGCCGCGGCCCTGTCTGCCATCGGCTTATCGAATTTACCTTTGTCTGCCTGGACAAGTTCGAGCGCGATGATTCCTCCGCGCACTGCGGCCTCTGCTTTCAAGGCAGGCTTTGGCGATTCATTCGCCAGGGCCTCGTACTGTTTCAGCGCATCGAGTTTTCTTCCGCGAGCGGCGAAGATGGACGCCGCCGTAACGCGCGCGTCTTCACGGTACGGATTTTGGTTCCCAGCGTCGGCAACTTCGGCATAAATGTTTGCAGCTTCCTCCTTCCGACCGAGCGCCTCGAGACAACGCGCTTCGAAATAACGCGCCGAAAGCCCGACAGCCGGTTCCTTTGATTTCGCCGCCGACCGGTGGAAAAACGGAAGCGCGGCTGCGTAATCTTTGTCTGCAAAGGCCATTTCTGCGAGCGCGTATGCAGCCGGCGCCGCAAACTCGCTTTCCCCGTAGTCGTTCAACGCTTTCTGCAGGTTCGTGCGAGCGTTCGAAACCCGATTGAGGTTGCGATAGCACTCGCCGAGCGAGAAGTAAGCGTTCGCCCGGCCCGAACGCCCGGGGTAATCCTCAAGATACTTTTGGTATTCTGGAATGGCCAGATCGTAAAGCTTGCGAGCGAATAACCCGTTCGCGTATTCAAGCTGGCGCTGATCGCTTCCTTGTGCGTCGCGTTTTGGCGCCTCTGAGGAATCCTCCTTCAAAGACCGGAGAACGCGGTCAATTGATTCGTCTGCCGGTTGAGCACGCGGTGCAGGCGGCTCATCGACCGGCCGGGCGCGGCGTACTTCCGGCTCGAATTGACCACGGGCGACGCTCGCTGCGCAAAGCAGCATTGCCAGCCCGAGAAGACCGGCTGGGCTGCACGTGATTTTCATTTCGCCGTTGCGAATGCCACGTTGCTGATTCCCGCATCGGTACAAATGTTTAGTACGCCGATGATATTCTTGTAAGCGCCGGCTTCGTCGCCGCGGATCACCACCGCCTGGTCGGGATTCAGTTGAACGAGGCTCTTTAGCAATTCAGTCAGTTCAGGACCGCTGAGTGTGCGGCGGTTGACAACCACATTGCCGTCCGCCTTTACATTCACAATAACATCGCCGATCGGGGCGCTCTTCTCCTTGGCAGCCGACGCTTTTGGCACTTTAACGTCAAGCTCGTTCTCGGTCCGAGCGGCGTTCCACGTCAGCAGGAAAAAAATCAACAGCAACAACAGCACATCCACGAGCGGGGCAAGCTGGATGCCGGGATGATGCAATGGCGCGTGACCGCGAAGATTCATCAGTTTCGTGAAATTTTACAGTTCATCCTCGATCAGCACAGGAGTACGCTCCGCCCGCCTGCCGTACTGAAGGGAAAGCAGAGCTAAAACGTGCGTCGTAGCGGCTTCCAAGTCTGAGATCAATTTCTGCGCTCTGCCGCGGAAGAAAGCGTAAAACATCATTGCCGGAATGCCGATCGCCAGCCCGGCGGCTGTGTTGACGAGGGCCTCGCTAATGCCGCGCGACAACGCCACGTAACGCGCCGATCCAATATCCGCTCCAAGCGCGCCAAAAGAGTGGATGATTCCAAACACCGTGCCGAGCAGGCCAAGCAGCGGCGCAATCATTCCGATATCCGCGAGGTAAATGACGCGGTTGTTCAGGCTGGCCGCGACTCGAGTCCCCTCTGTCTCGGCAATTTCGCGGACCTGCTGAAAGTCGGCGTGCGGGTTCTTAGTTGTGAAGTCCAGCATCTTTTGCACGACGCGCGCGATCGCTTCCCCGTGTCGATTCGACACTGCGAGCAGGCCCAGATAATCGCGCTTACGCAACAGCGCGTCCGCAGTAGCCATGTAACCGCTCGAAACCACTGCTCCCCGCCGGATTGTCATCAAATAGACCACCACGAGCATGACGAAAAATATCGACAACAAAAACAGCGGGATCATCACCGGCCCGGCGCTCATGAGCGTCTCCATGATGGTCTGCGAATGCTGCGGAACCAGCGGAGGCGTAGGTTCCTGCGCAAGCAGAGGAGACGCGCTACCCAGTGCGACAAACAGCACAGCCCAAATCTTCATGCCAGAAATTTGGTAACGATATGCAGAGCGTTTCGCGGATGCAAATGCGCCACTGCCAGATCAAACACAAATCACGTGTCGGGGTTTCTAAGAACCATCCCATAAAATGTCATTCTGAGCGAAGCGAAGAATCTCTGATCACTTATCGAGCGAGCTTTCATAGCCGTGAACAGAGATGTTTCGCTTTCGCTCAACATGACAACGCCATTTTGGATGGGACAAGTCCTAATCGACGCATTTCTTCCGGAACTGGCCCAGCTAGCGGCGGACTAAAAAAATGTGCGCCGGCTGAATCTCGGGATCGAGTTCGACGTAGTTGCGGCGACCGCGCCATGTATAAGTCGCATCGCTTAGCAGATCCTGGACGCGGTACTCATCGCTTTCCATTTGTCCGAACTGCTCGACCGGCACATACACAAACGAATTCTGTTTGCGAAACGGATCGAGATTCACGACGACAAGAATGATATTGTCGCGCGCCGGGGTCATCTTGCCGTAGAAGAGAATTGAGTCGTTCTCAGCGTGGTAGAACCGCAAATTGGTGAAAAGCTGAAGCGCCCGATTTTCCTTTCGGATTTTATTTAGCCGCGCGATCCAGTCCTTGATGTTGCCCGGCGCATTCCAATCGCGCTGCTTGAACTGGTATTTTTCCGAATCGAGATACTCTTCGCGCCCTGGCAACGCTTTGTTCTCGCACAGCTCGTATCCGCTATAGATGCCGTAAACAGTTGAAAGCGTTGCGGCCATTAAAACGCGAGTCATGAATGCCGGCCGCCCGCCCTCCTGAAGATGAAGCGGCAGGATATCAGGCGTGTTTGGCCAGAGATTAGGATGAAAATATTCGCTCATCTCGGTCTGAGTCAGCTCGGTGAAATAATCGATCAACTCCTGCTTCGAATTTCGCCACGTGAAGTATGTGTAGCTCTGATTAAATCCGGCTTTGGCCAGCGCTTTCATCATCTTTGGCCGTGTGAACGCCTCGGAGAGAAAGATCGTCCCGGGGTATTTCTCGCGGACGCCTGTGATCAAGTATTCCCAGAACGCAACAGGTTTGGTGTGCGGATTATCTACGCGAAAGATTCGCACGCCGCGCTCGGCCCAAAACAGGACGCTGCTCCTCATCTCCGCCCAGAGCTCGCGCCAGTTTTCGCACCGAAAGTTTAACGGGTAAATGTCTTCGTACTTTTTCGGCGGGTTCTCGGCGTACTTGATGGTGCCGTCCGGCCGTTTGTAGAACCAATCGGGATGCTCTTTGACGTAGGGATGATCAGGCGAGCAATTAATGGCAAAATCCAGCGCAATTTCCATTCCGCGTTTGCGCACTTCGTTTTGCAGCCATTCGAAATCCGCCAATGTTCCGAGTGAAGGCTCGACCGCCTTGTGTCCGCCGGCTTCACTGCCAATTGCCCACGGCACACCCGGATCGCCTGGTTCGCAGGTGATTGAATTGTTTCGGCCCTTGCGGCTGGTGTGCCCTATGGGATGAACCGGCGGAAAATAAATCACGTCGAATCCCATTGCCTTTGCGTCATCGACGCGCGGCAAGCAATCGCGAAACGTCGATGTGCGATCGGCGCGGCCTGTAGCCGAGCGTGGAAAGAATTCATACCACGCGCCGAATAATGCCGCCGGCCGGTCAACAACCACACGCGGGGCCGGAACATACTGCGTGGCATTCGATCGATCAGGATAAGTCGCCATCAACACCTCGAGCTCGCCGGAGCGTGCGATCGCGTAAACTTCCGAGTACGCGGCTGTAGAAATCTGCTTCGACAACTCCAGTAATCGTTCACGATCCGCTCGATCGCGCGCCCGCTTCGCGGCGGCCTGGGTTATGGCGGCGCCTTCCAGTGCTTCGCTTTGCAAAACGGAAATGCCGCCCTCGAATTTCTTCACGAATTCATCCTGCCAGCTGCGAAACGTGTCGGTCCAAGCTTCGATGGTGTACTCGTGAATTGCTTGATCGTAGAGTGTGCAAACGCCCCGCCAGCGATCGTTATCCACGAAGATCATCGCCGTTTCGCGCCACGGACGTTTGCCAACAACCCGCCACTTGAGCACGGCTGCGACTACGTCGTGACCGTCCTTGAAAATGTCGGCCTCAACAACAAGATCCTCGCCAACGATGCGCTTGGTTGGATAACGTCCACAATCGATGAGCGGCTGCACGTTCTCGATCACAACGGATGGAAACGTCCGCGGCATGGGCGTCAATCAACCGAGATTCACGAGTAGCGAAAGAACAAATCGACGCCGGGCGATCGCGCGGCGATGTCGCCAGCTGCGGAAGCGGGGGGCGATTTAAACTGCCCTTTACAGCGCGAATTCAAACGCGCATTCGTACAGCCCCGAGTTGCGAATTACTTGCCGTCGTACACGTGTGCCCAGAACTGCTTCGAACATGTCCTGCTCAAAGCGTCCGATGATGGGATAATGTTCCACTAAATTCATGATCGGCGAGTGACACTCGAGAATGTGCGGTTGGGCATCTTTGTCATTGACGAACTGGGTCATGTAACCTTCGCCATCACGAAAATGCGCTAACCATTTCGCGCGTTCCTCCACGTTGTCTCCCTTCGCTTTGATTTTGAGCGCAGCAGTCTTCTTTTTGAAAACATTGTAAAGAAGCTTCTCCGGTGCATTCGGACCGTAGATATCTTCGGCCTCTTTCAGCAGGTTCAGTGTGAATTGATTACTGTCAGCCTGAAAGAGATCGTGACTCCGGCGCGTAAGCCGGTAGACCATCTCCGGGCGGCCCATTTTTTGCGGTCGCCGCCACGTATCCAGATAACCGTCACGGTGCAGCGTGATGCAATGCTGCTTGATGCCCATGTAGCTCATTTTCATTTTGTCCACGAGCTCGTTAACGGACAATCCTCTGGTGCGCTTGAGCGAGTTAATGATTTCAAGCCGTTGGGTACGGCCAATTTCGGCGATTAGACGTTGGTTCATAAGCTGACAATTCTGGTGGAAACGAGGGGAATTTGGACTTTACACGCCGCAATCTTTAATACGCAAGTGTAAAATTTATGCAACAATTGGGGCGAAAAGAAATTACAACACCAGGTGAGAGCGTGAAATGAACGGCTCTACGAGCGTGTTCCCGTGCTGAGTAGCGGTGCAGCTGGGTCGTTAAGAAGGAATGCTGCTAGGAGTAGAGATACTCGTCGTGGTATTCGCGTTGCGGCGCGAATTGAACGTTCTCGGTGCCCGTTTCGGGATACTCGAAAATCTTGCCCTCGTAATTACGGATCACGATTTTTTCGTTGTCGTGATAAAGCACGTAACCGGGATTAATGGGCACTTTGCCGCCGCCGCCCGGCGCGTCGATGACGAATTGCGGCACAGCATAGCCGGTGGTGTGACCGCGCAAGCCCTCGATGATCTCGATGCCCTTGGCCACGGATGTGCGCAAGTGCGACGAGCCGTTAATTAGGTCGCACTGATAGATGTAATAAGGCCGGACCCGGCACATCAGCAGTTTGTGCACGAGCGTTTTCATCGTTTCAACGTCATCGTTCACGTCTTTGAGCAACACGCTCTGGTTGCCAAGTGGAATACCGGCATTTGCCAGACGCTCCAGCGCTTGTTTGACCTCGATCGTCAGCTCGCGCGGATGATTAACATGCACGCTCATCCAGAGCGGATGGTGTTTCGCCAGCATGGCGCACAGCTCAGGCGTGATGCGTTGCGGCACGAAAATCGGAACGCGT
>DATBDI010000414.1:0-1860 GCA_036270025.1 Candidatus Udaeobacter sp.
ACGGCCGCGCCGATGGCGAAGGAGGTGAGCCAGGCTGATGCTAGGTTCGGCGCGAATCCCAGCCTCGCGATCGTCTGTACGAGGGACATGACGAATGACATCGCGATGGCCATGATCGCGGGGACCAGGAAAGGGGTGTACGTGGGGTCGAAGCGGCGGCCTGCGGGCCTGGCTTTTGCCTGAGGGGTTGGGATGGCCCCGGCGTTGGCGGCTGTCTGTGATCTGCCCCGAGTTTTCCGGACAGCGGATTCGTGGTTAATTGACGCTGCGGACTGCTGTTCCAGATACTCGTCGTGGACTTGCTGCGCGGTCCGGTACTGAAGTCCGGAGTGCCGACGCCTGGAATTGTACCAGAATTCGATGTACCTCACAACGTCACGGCGCGCATGCTCCCGGGTCGGATACTGGGTACGGTAAACGCGCTCATTCTTCAACGCCGCGAAGAAAGACTCGGCCATCGCATTGTCGTAACAGATCCCGGTACGGCCTACCGACTGCCGGAGGCCGTACTGCTTCAGCGTCGCGGCGAACTGGCAGGAAGTGTAATTGCTGCCGCGATCGGAGTGGAAGATCGCATTCTCAGCGAGAGGATGATTGCGGGCCGCCATCTCGATGGCCTTCTCGATGAGCGGGGTCTTGTAGTTATCGTCCGTGGCCCACCCGATCACCGCCTTTGTATGGCAGTCGATAACGGTGGCCAGGAAAAGCCAGCCCTCCCATGTCGATATGTACGTGATGTCGCCGACCATTTTCCGGCCGGGCGCGTCAGCAGTGAAATCCCGGGCCACGAGGTCGGGAATGTCGTGCTCCTGGCCGTCGCCCTCGGTGAGGCTGACCCGCCACGGCCGCGGCTGGCAAGGTTCCAGGCCCAGCTCACGCATCAGCGACCGGACCAGCTCCGGGCCGGCCGGCACGCACCAGGCCGCCAGGTCCGCGTGGATCCGGCGGTACCCGTACGTGCCGTCGGAATCCTCGAATGACTTCTGCACGTACAGCGCGAGGATCCCGCGCCTTTTCGCCGTCGCCGATTCCGGCGCGTTCCGCCATTCATAGAAACCGGAGCGGGACACCTCCATCCAGATGCACATTTTCACGATCGACGGCACGTGCTCCTGCTCCGATTTCTGGTACGCCGCATACTCCGCGTCGATGAACTCGAATTTCTCGGTCACCGATGGTCGCGGGCGAAGTATGCTGCGGCTTTTTTCATGAACTCAAGCTCCATCTTCAGTTCCCGGGTCTCCCGCTCGAGCTCGCGCAATCGCGCGCGTTCGCTGACGGTTAGCGGCGGTTCCTCGCCGGCATGCTCACGGCGATATATGCCGACCCAGTTACCGAGGGTGCCTTCGTTGATACCGAGATCCTTCGCCACCCTGGCGATCGGGCGCGACGTCTCGATCACCATCTTCACGGCTTCATCCTTGAATTCCGGTGAGAAGCTCTTCTTCGGTCGGGGCAATTATTTCACCTTTCCAGATTGTCCATCCTTATGGATGGACTGTCCGGAAGGCTCGGGGCACTTCAGTGAGCAGCAGCCGGGCGATGCGCTTGCGCTCGCGGGCCGGGGTGGCGGGGTCGTTCCAGATGCCGGGCAGGTCGGTGACCAGCTGGCTGATCCGGGTTTTCTGGGCGTCGGTGAGCTGCCCGCTGTGCTGGGTGCGGGCCTGGTCGTAGGCGGCCTGGGCGTCGTTGAGGGCGCGCAGGGCGGTGTTCCAGCCGGCTTCGAGGGTGCCGGCGACGAGCCGGTTGGCGGGATCAACTGCCAGGTAGCGGCGGCGGGCCAGGTCGGCGTGGTAGCGGGCGCGCTCGACGTGCGCGGCGCGCAGGGCGTCGGCCTGGTCCGCCCGGTGCTCCAGTTCG
>DATBDI010000415.1:0-2537 GCA_036270025.1 Candidatus Udaeobacter sp.
TTTGGAGTGCGATGCGTCCTCGCATCGCTTTTGGAGCTAAGGCTTGCACGGGGACCAAACCTCCGTCATACACGACTTGCATGCGCGAAAGTTGGCCGCACGCGCCGCCGCATTATTTCACGCCTAAGGGCGTTTACCTCATTACCGGGGCGACGTTGCATCGAAAGCGGCTGTTTGATTCGAATGCAAAACTGAACCTTTTCCGCGATACAACTTTCGCATTGGCAAAAAATTACCAGCTCATTCTTCAGGCGTGGGCTTTCCTGCCCAACCACTATCATCTTGTGCTCAGCTTCGAAAACAGTGCGACGACGCACCGGGATTTCGTACGCCACTTGCACCGTGAGCTGGCGACGCGGATCAACCGCAGTGATAGCACTTCGGGCCGGCGTGTGATGTACGAATTCTGGGATACTCACCTAACATTCGAGAAATCATGGCTGGCACGATTGAATTATGTCCATCAGAACCCCGTGAAGCACGGCGTTGTTCCAGTAGCCAATCAGTATCCTTGGTGTTCGGCCGGCTGGTTTGAAACCAATGCACGTATCGCATTCGTGAAATCGGTGTATTCCTTTAAAACCGATCAGATTAAAGTGCCCGACGATTTCTGAGCGTCGAGCATGCCGTCAGGGCCGAGGGCGAAAAGCGGCGCGAGGACGCGCACGCACTCCCAAAGTCCGGCAGCTGCCGCGAAACGAGGAAAGGCGCTGTCCGGTAAGACCACGAGATGGAAAATTAAGTCAGGAAATGAAGAAACAGGAAAAGCTTTCTAATTTCCGGGACAAAGGGTTCCTGCTTTCCTGATTCGATTTGAGCTCAGTCGTCTCACCGAAAAGCGGCGCGAGGACGCGCACGCACTCCCAAAGCTTCGCGAAACGAGAAGAAACGCTTCCATGTATTTCGCGCGAAGCGCTTTTGGAGTGCGTTGCGTCCGCGCACCTCATCGCACCGCGAAGACCGCCATCGGCCCCTCGATGCCGCGCACTTCCTGCGGCGGCAGCTCTTCAAAACTGAATGAATCGTCGGAGCGATCTCGCACGGCCGCGGTGACAAGCAACGGTCTGCCTGTGGCCTTGGTTAGCGCTTCTATGCGCGAGGCGATGTTCACGGTGTTGCCCATGGCAGTAAACTCCAGGCGTTGCGGTGAGCCGATGCTGCCTACAATTGCCGGGCCGCAATGGATTCCAATTCCGATTTGGATCGGCGCGCGACCTTTCGCTGCGAGTTCATCATTCAATTCCTTCACTGCGCGCAAAATCTGGCGGCCGGCAGCAACAGCATCGTGAGCGTGATTGGAAGTGGAGTCGCTCGCGCCAAAAATCGCCATGAAACCGTCGCCCAAATATTTGTTTACCATGCCACGGTGGTCCTCCTCGACGACGCGCACCGTCACGCGGAAAAAGTCGTTCATCACTTCAACGATATCAGCCGGAGCGGACACGCTGGCCCGAGCCGTCGACGAACGCATGTCGACAAACATGACCGTGATGTCTTCTTCAACGCCGCTAAGCCCGGGATCTCGCGCCAGAATTTGCTCAGCGGCGCGCTGACCGACATGCAAACCAAAAGTGCGCCGCAATTTTTCCTTGTCCCTGAGTTCGCCAACCATGTGATCGAATTCACTGAGCAACCGGCCAAATTCATCGGCCCGCGTTACGGGGATATGAACGTTCAATTCTCCACGAGAAACGGCATCCGCTGCGGCGCGCATTTGATCGATTGGCTTGGCAATGAGCGAGCTGAGCATCAGCGCCGTGAAAATTCCGAATGCGATCCCGACCACTCCCACGAAAACAGCCAACCATTCCCCACTCATGACCGGAGAGCGCGGTGCAAACATCAGGAGCAGGAGCGACGCGATTGGACAGATCGATGCCGAAATTGCCCACATGATTCCGCGACCGCGCAACGAAAGCGTAAAGATGTTCGGCGTAAGGTCGGCGCGCGCGTCCCGAAAAAAAACGGGAAACAATCCCCAGTGACTCGCCAGTTCGACCAGAAAAAATGTGTGCGTAATCGCAATGAAGCCGGAAACGCAAAATGAAATGGGCAAATGCCACAGCAACCGCGGATCGAGCGGATACTGAATTTGAAGGAGCGCGCCAAGAAAGATCGGAATGCACAAAAACCATGCGACGCTGCATATGGCCGCGGCAAACCATGGCAGATGAATCAATCGCCGGCGCGCCTGAGTGAGCGACGCAGGATCGGTTGCCGTTCCGGCGCGGAGACGGTGAAACAAGTCGCGAAACGAGAAAATTCGTTTGACCCACAAAAACACGCCGACCGGGTAAACGACGCTGTTATAGAGTACGACCGCTTCGAAAAAGCGTTGCTTCAATGCGGGAGTGAGCAGCGGCTCAATAACTGTCGCGTTGTACCAGATGTTGAACGCGCTCCCGAGAATTTGAGGAACGACTGGAGCCAGCGCTGTCACCAACAGGCCGTAACGTTCGCGCACCGCGCTCTTTTCAACTCCGATGGCCACAAGATTGATGTGTTTGATCTTCATCTAACTCGTCGCCCGAAGTCCC
>DATBDI010000416.1:0-8010 GCA_036270025.1 Candidatus Udaeobacter sp.
GTTAATGTCTGCCAGGGCCGAAACACTCCACCCGCCCGGTAGCGTCGGCCCGGTTGTGCTGCTTACATGAACGTTGTTGTTCATGTACCAAATCACCGTTGCGCGGCTTACTGAATTGAACAGCAGATAATCGGGATGCCCGTCTCGGTTGAAGTCGCCAACGCCCACCACTTGCCAGCCTCCGGGAAGCGTCGGCCCAAACGCTGTCCCTATGAGGACATTATTATTCAAATACCAGATCGCTGTTTGGCGCGTCGCCCCATTCGAAAGCAGAAAATCTGAATGCGCGTCATTGTTGAAATCGTACGGCACAGCTATTGGCGAACCTTGCAGGTCGTAACCAACCACATCGAGATTAATGCCTTCTGGCGATGTCGCGGAGATATCGGAAGACTGTCCGGTGCAGCCTACAGCATTCTGAACGTACGGATGCGGTTGCGGACAGGAAGGACTTATCCAGTCCCCGAGATCCTGGTTTGGATTCTGATTGAAGTTGACGATGTTAGTGGCGCCGCCATTGATTGAGAAGTAGCGCGTGCCAGAAGTAGTAACGTTTCTAACGCCAGGCGAGGACCAACTGAACAGGTCCTGTGGGCGCAGATTTGAATCATGGCTACTGAGGTGCGAACCAAGACCGATGACCTCGTCCATTTCATGTTCCGTGAAGCGCTGAGCATCAAGAGAGTTGCTGTTGGTAGGCCGCGTGAATTGATAGGGCGCCGACGAATTAAGCGTGACGATTCCGTCATACGGGCCGCCGTTGCCCACGTCACCGTTCGCGAACATCGCTGGCGGCGTGTTGAAACCCAGCGCCCGGCCGTCGGCGCTTCCCGGCTTGATGGTTGCAGAGAGCGCACTCCCTGGCAGGCTTGCGTTCGCAACATTGTCGTTGCTGGTTCGCGCATCTGCCCGCAAGGCACTGATGAAGGTCGACCACCCGATCGGGTAAACCACAAAAAAACTTTGCGCCGCCGTGCCGTGTTGCAGAGGCGTCCCATCCGGCGCAGTGGTAGCGTAGCGGAAACGAATCTGGATCGTGATTGGATCGCTGAACAGCGATTCGTAAAATCCGATGGCGCGGTTGATCATGGCTTGGATAGCCGCTGCGTTTGGATTGCCAGTGATGGAGCTGTCGAAGGTGGCGTGAATAATCAATCCCGCCGGCGCCATCGTGGCAGCCGTCATGACTTCCGAGTAACTGCCTGCGCTTGCCACACCATTAGCCCGGACCCGGTAGTAATAGGTCGTACCGGGACCCAAGCCGGTCACCACTCGCCCGGTAACATTGCCAACATCCAGGTCGTGGTACCCCTCCACGTAAGTGCTAAACGAACTGCTCGTTGAGACATCCAACAGATAACCGTTCGCGCCGGCGATTGTTTGCCATGTCGCCATGAAACTGCTGCGCGTCGGCGGAGCCGACGACACAGCTTCTACGGAGGAGTTGTCGCCGCCAGCGTTTGCAAGAGGGAGCCCGCTTTCGATTTCCGACTGGCTTTCGTGTGTCCCGACACCGGGTTGAAAAGCTGCTGGTTCAGGCGAAACGCCCTTGTGCTCGCGCAAATTGCGATCGCCTGCCAACGCAGAAAATCCAAGCGTCACGCCAGCAAGAACAATCGAATGCAGTATTGAGAAGGTCGGCCGCGGCATTTGTTTGTGAGAAAAGTCCGCCAATGTAGATGGCCATTGTTACTGCACAAGTTGAAAAACAGTCTCGGGAGGAAATCTCGTCGCGAGGCTCCGGAGCCCTTCGTCACATCCGGCCACGACGCTGATAAAACTTGTACCGGTCGATGATCGACTCGACGTACTTTCGTGTTCCGGGGAAATCGACGTTGCTTAGAAATGTCCGCACCGAAATGTCGGACACGCTATTTCCGCTCCACCTTTGGGCCCGGCTGGCGCCGGCGTTGTACTCTGCCAATGCGAACGGAAGTGGATCAGCTTCATGCTTCCAGTGCTCGATCGCCCGGTGCAAATACCATGTGCCGGCTTCGAGATTTGTCTTGGGATCGAAAAGCTTCTCCACCTGGAAGGCGGAGACTTTATTTTCACGTGCCCATTCGTTTGCCGCTTTCTCGCTTACTTGCATGAGCCCTCGCTCTCCGCGGGTGCCATGTTTCCCCGGATCAAAGCGGCTTTCACGCCACACCACCGCTTTCACCAGCATGGGATCGACCTGATGTTCGAGCGCGACGGTTCGAATCATCCGGTCGTAACGCTGAAACCGCGCCGGACTCATCCATTCGTAAACTGTGTAGATCGGGTCGCCTGATACGATCGCGAGATAGCCAAAGCCCGCGGCCAGCGCGAGCAGGACGCAAAGCATCAATTTGAAAGCGAATCGTACTAGCTCCCGCATGAAATCTCGTGTTCCTGTTGGCGTGGGCAACTAAGTTACCCCCAACTCTCGATGGCAAAAGCCAATTACGTTCGGGTCGTCATTGATCGCGCCATCCGCCGCGAACTCGATTATTCGGTACCACAAAACCTGGCCGAACGAGTAACAGTCGGCTCGCGCGTGCGCGTGCCATTTCGGGACAAATCCGCTTTGGCAACTGTGGTCGCCGTTCCAGAACAGAGCGAAGCGAAAGGCATTCGACCCATCGAAGCAATCATCGGTGAAGCTCCCATGTTGAGTGAGCACTCGCTCGAATTGGCACGCTGGATCGGCGCCTATTACTGCTGCCCGATTGAAACGGTCGTGCGCACGATGCTGCCGCAGGTGATTCGCCGCGCGGAAATGGGATGGAAGAAACAATTGTTCGTGCAGCCGGGCCGCAAACCCGACGCTGAGGAGCTCGAGAAACTGCGAAGGCGGGCGCCGCGTCAGGCGGAACTCCTCGGCGCAATTTCCAAATTACCGGGACCAGTCCGGGCGGCGGAGCTCCTGCGCCAGATATCGCTAGACAGCCAAACGCTGCGCGCGCTCGTCAAACGCGGTCTCGCAGAATTACGAGAGGAACCTGTCGTGCGCGATCCACACGCTGACGAACAGTTCATCGCAAGTTTCAATCTCGTTCTGAATGAGGAGCAAACGCGCGCTTTGAACCAAATCATGCAAGCGCTCGATTCACCGGAAAACGCGCGGCCAATTCTGGTCCACGGTGTGACTGGCTCCGGGAAAACGGAAATTTACTTGCAGGGCATCCGCGCCGCGCTCGATCGCGGACGCACGGCAATCGTGCTTGTGCCGGAGATTTCGCTCACGCCACAGACTGTTGAGCGCTTCAAGAGCCGGTTCGCCGATTTGCCCGATGCCGTCGCTGTCCTGCACAGCCACTTGTCAGAAGGCGAACGACACGATGAATGGCACAAGATTCATTCCGGCCGCGCACGCATCGTAATCGGCGCGCGCAGCGCCATCTTCGCGCCCCTGAAAAGTCTTGGGCTCATCGTTGTCGATGAAGAACATGAGACGACGTACAAGCAGGAGGAAGCGCCGCGATATCACGCTCGCGACATCGCGGTGGTGCGCGCGAAGATCGAAAAATGCGTCGTGGTTCTCGGCAGCGCTACACCCTCGCTCGAGAGTTATCACAACGCGGCGACTGGCAAATATCATCTCGCGACGCTGACCCAGCGCGTGGACCAAAAACAGATGCCACTCATGCGCATTGTCGATCTTCGTCAGGAACGACGGAAAGGAAAGGCGGTCGCGATCTTGTCAGAAAAATTGTCGCAAGCCATCACCGATCGTCTTGAGAAACGTGAGCAGACAATCCTGTTTCTGAACCGTCGCGGTTTTTCGACATCGCTGCTGTGCAGTGAGTGCGGCGAAGCGCGCAATTGTCCTAATTGCAGTGTCGCGCTCACGTTCCATCGACATCCCGCTGTTGCCGGACGATTGAGCTGTCATTTGTGCGGGCACACGGCAGCCGTGCCAAAGAAATGTCCGGCATGCGGCCAGGATGCGCTGATTTATTACGGTTTCGGCACTGAGAAAGTCGAATCAACTGTCGCGCAGCTTTTTCCGAAAGCGGTGGTGCGCCGGATGGATGCCGATTCCATGACGCGCAAGGAAGCGTATCGCGAAACACTGAGAAATTTTCGCGGCGGCAAGATCGACATCCTTGTCGGCACGCAAATGATCGCGAAAGGTCTGCATTTCCCGAATGTGACGCTCGTCGGGATCATCAATGCCGACCTTTCGCTCCACCTGCCGGATTTCCGGGCCGGCGAACGCACATTTCAGCTTCTCACACAGGTGGCCGGACGCGCAGGGCGCGGCGAAACAACGGGCGAAGTGTTCGTGCAAACATACACGCCGTTTTCACCATCAATTCAGTTTGCGCGACATCACGATTTCGCCGGCTACTTTCAACAGGAACTCGAGTTTCGTGAGCGCTGCGATTTTCCGCCGTTCAAACACGCAATTCTGATCAGCGTACGGTCCGCGCACGAAGGCCGCGCCAAGCTCTCAGCCGAAACACTGCAGCGCCGCTTAAAAGAAGCCCTGCCCGAAGAATTCATCCTCGGCGATGCAACACCTGCGCCACTGGAGAAATTACAAGGGCAATTTCGATTTCACATCCTGATCCGCGGCGAGGCCATCATGCGCCTGAGTCGCCTCGTTCGCGAAACCATTGAAAGATTGCCCTTCCCCGAAGACGTTACCGTCACCGTCGACGTCGACCCTTATCAGTTGCTGTAGCACGCCGCGCTTGCGTGCCGGCGAGCACTCCCTGGCAACTCGGTCCCAGTTGAAAGAGTCTTGACCGCGATTCTTAATCCTCTAAAAATCCAACCCTTTCACCCTCGGAAATTCATCTCATGAAAAAACTGTTGCTCGCAATCCTTTTGCTCGCGACGGCGGCACCGTTTCGCGCCGAATCACAACAAAGCAGCAATACGTTGACTGGTGTCCTGTCGAAGCAAGGTCTTGGCGGTGCAAAACTGGAACGGCGCTACGGCAATCATTTGTTCGTGCCGGTCGCGATCAACGAGCGGCGCGGCGCGCTGATGATCGACACAGGCGCGCCTAATTCGATGATCGACGTCAATAGCGTGAACACATTCGGGCTGACAGTCGAAAAGAGCGGCTCGAACGTGGGCGGTTTGTTTGGCCGGACCTGGGAACGCTATGGTGCCAGCAAAGTCAAAAGCATCGCGATGGGCAATTGCGTGCTCACAAACGTGCCCGTGGCAATCGCAGATTTTTCGAGCATGAACACGAATCGAAATACTCCCGAGACCGGAACGCACATCACACAGTCACGAAACGTGATACATCTTAATGGCGTGCTTGGCATGCGCGAGATGGTCAAGTACGCCATGATCATCGATTGCACACGTCAAATGCTCTACGTCAACCCAAACGGAGGCAGCTCTGCGGTTAGCCAGGGATTGGCAAATTTTCTCGCGACTCGTGGGTTCACACGAATCCCGATGCGGCTAAATGCAAATCATCACTTTGACGTTGAAGGGGCGCTGAACGGACACGCGACCCGCTTCATTGTGGATACCGGCTCGGCGACCACGCTGATCGACACACAAGTAGCAGTGAAATCCGGAACCGGGGTGACCCCACTGGCCGGCTACGGCGCCGGCGGCGCTGGCGGATTGGTTGAAGGCGTAAATCGCACCGGCGTGAAGGAATTGGCCGTTGGCAACTTTAAACTGTCCAATACCGAAGTCATCGTAGCACACGTGTCGAAGGACATCCTGTTATTGAACTCGGCCGCAGAATCAAACGCGGGCGTTCTCGGGCAGGAATATCTCTCATTGAATTTCGCCGTGATCGACGTCGGAGGGATGGCGCTGTACCTGCGCCATCCCGATTCTCGCTGATTCCGTTTGGAAGGGCGGGCAGTCCTCTGCTCGCCGTTGTTTCAACGATTGTTCAGTGGCTGTAGCCACGGCCCTGTGGGCCGTTTGCGGTAGGGCGTGTCACTCCGTGCGCGCCGGTGTCCAGCAGGCTCGTGTTCAGCGCGCCTGCCGCTTGATCATCTTCGGGACAGTCGTCTTCGCAAGCGTTGTGAACGCGCCTACCGCGCTGTTGCCAGGCGAATCGCTCAGACGCAAAAGGCCGATCTCGACGCCGAGATTTCTCCCCTGAAGCTGAATCGCTTTTAATTTTAACGCTTCCCGTCCTCGGAGCGCAATCCTCGGCATCAACGCTCCGGCCCCTAGAGTCGTGAGACACCGCAGCAGGGTTTCGATCGAGCTGATCTCGGCGATGGTTCGCGGCCGCACCTGATGTTTTCGGCAGATCTCGTCCGTCATATGCCGCATCACAAAGCTGTCCGTCAATTGCAGCAATCGCTGTTGATGCAATTCCCTAAAAGGAATTTTCCGTCGCTTCGACCACGGGTGTTCTTCGGAAACGATCAAGGCAAATTCGTCAGTGCACAGGCGCTCGTAACGCAAATTCGGTGAGTATCGCGTGACGAAGCCGAGACCAACGTCCATGCGACCTTCCTCCAACGCTGTCTCTATTTCAGTAGACGAAATCTCATCAACGATCACGCTGATCCCGGGGTGTTTCGCAGTAAACAGCCCGAGCAGGTGCGGCATGAGCGCCACGTTGAGGACGGGAATGACTCCCACGTTTAATGCGCCCCGCAGTTGTTCTGCGTCGCTGTGCAGTTCCTGGAGAAAATTCTCGAACTGACGAAGTATCGCGCGCGCGTGTTCCCGAAAAACCAATCCGGCTGACGTCAGCAGAATGCGCTTTCCGCGGCGCTGAAACAAAGCCACCCGAAGACCGGCCTCGAGATCGCGCATCTGCTGGGAAACACTTGGCTGAGATATTCCGAGACGGTCCGCGGCCCGGCTGAAGCTCCCAGCCTCGGCTACGGCGAGGAAATAGCGCAGGTGGCGCAGCTCCACCGGATCGTGCATCATTGCAACCACATACTGTGTGGTGCAACCACGAAATGCAATCAGGGAGCTTGATGTTCGCGACAGATGCTGCTTCCATAGGCGCAGGTTATGGCTTTATTTTCCAAACCTCTGAACCAAATGAATACGGCTCTTAAACTGATCACTATCGGCGCTTGCACAGTTCTGCTTCTGGCCGGGTGTGGTAAGAACTCCGGCGCCGGCGCTCGCAACCCGAGGAAAGTCCGCGTTGGTTACATCGGGCTGACTTGCGAGGCACCGATTTACGTCGCGTTCGAAAACGGGTTTTTTAAGGAGGAGGGACTTGAGCCTGAATTAGTGAAGTGCAATTGGGCCACGTACAAAGATGCACTGGCGCTCGGCCGCTACGACATCACTCACCATCTGGTAATGTATTTTCTGAAGCCGATCGAACAAGGTCTGGATGTACGATTCCTGGCTGGAATTCACCGCGGATGTCTGCGTGTCCAGGCGGGCGTGAAGACCAATATTCACACGATCGAGGACCTGAAAGGCAAACGAATTGGTGTGCCGGGAATGGGCACGCCGCCGTTCGTATTTGCGAATCGCGTCTTCGGAACTCATGGGATTGATGCCGGAAAAGACATTACGTGGAAGGTCTATCCAGCGGGTGAACTTGGTCTGGCGATCGACAAAGGCGAGGTGGACGCAGTCGCCGACGCCGAACCAATAGGCAGCTTATTGATCGCGGAAGGCAAAGTCAGAAACATTGCGGATCAGATAATGGATGCGCCTTACAAAGATGAGTACTGCTGCGAAGTCATCGCTAATGGCAAATGGGTGGACGCCAATCCGGACGTCGCAGCGAAAGCAACGCGCGCGCTGTTGAAAGGCGCAAAATGGGTTGAGACAAACCCGAAGGCTGCGGCCATCATGGCTGTCGAGAAAAAATACCTCGCTTCAACGCCCGAATTGAACACTGTTGCGCTCGCCCGTTTGCGTTACATACCCAGTGTTCACCTGGCTGAGGATTCGGTTCACACTGCCGCGCGAGAGATGAAAGTCGCCAAAATGCTTTCTCAGGAAACCGATACCGAAGCACTCGCCAAGCGTGCGTTCATGCATCTCGACGGCGTGACAGACGAGTGGGTCAGGAACCTGGAAGTCGAAAAAATTGCGGGCGCCCAGGTTTCACCCGACGAAGAT
>DATBDI010000417.1:0-9302 GCA_036270025.1 Candidatus Udaeobacter sp.
TTTTACAACAAATCAATTCATCCAGTCGATCGAATGCGGACCCACAACGCGTACGAAAATGTGATCGTCCGTGATGTGTTCGATTTGGCCCGGCGCGAATGTCACTCTCATCGCGTAGCAGTGTGCGGAGGCAGTCTCGGCGCATATCATGCCGCGAACATTGCATTTCGCCATCCTGATACGGTCAGTCACCTCATCAGCTTGAGCGGTTCATTCGACATCAGCTCGTTTTTCGACGGCTACCACGACGACAACATTTACTTTAACAGCCCGTATGAATATCTGCCGAACACGAGCGACCCATGGAAATACAATCACATGGGTATCATTCTGGGCACAGGTGAATGGGACAACACGCGCCACGAATCTTATCGCGTGTCCGAAATCTTGAATGCAAAGGGAATCATTCATTGGCTCGATGACGGAAAATGGCGCGGACACGACTGGAACTACTGGCGCGACATGCTGCCGCATTATTTGGCTAAATTGTGACCTCTCAGTAACACCCGGCTTCAGCCGGGTGCACAATGCGAACCGGCGCAGCTGTTTTAACAGCTTCCGCAAGTGGTATTCTGGACAAAGCCGTTAAAACGGCTTCATTCGGCCTGCTATTGACCACCGGGCTGAACCCCAGTGTTAATGAGATTAATGACGCGTTTGCGGTTCCCAGTTATGTCGACGGGAAGTAGAGGTAGCTACGTGATCTGTGACGATTCAGAGATTTCTCGACTTCGCCCCCGGCTTCGCTCGAAATGACAGACGTATTATGAAACTGGTGATCGCCGCTACAGGGGCCAGCGGCACAATTTATCTTCAGCGGCTGCTTGAGCAGATCGATCGTGCCGCGCACGAGGTCCACCTCGTCATGAGCGGGCACGCTAACCAAGTTGCCAGACAGGAGCTTGATAATTTCGAGGTGCCGCCTGACGTCGCGCAACATTCTGAAAACGATATGAACGTGCCGTTCGTAAGCGGCTCGGCGCGATTTGACGCCATGGTCATCGTTCCCTGCTCCATGGCCACGCTGGGGCGTATCGCGTCCGGTTCGAGCGACAGCGCACTGCTGCGCGCCGCCGACGTTTTCTTGAAGGAACGCCGCAAACTGATTGTCGTTCCGCGCGAGACGCCGTGGAACCTGATTCACGCGCGCAATGTGGTGACGTTGCTCGAAGCCGGAGCGGTCGTTTTGCCGGCAATTCCCTCATTCTACAGCCGGCCGTCGTCCCTCAACGCTATCGTGGACACAGTCGTATGGCGTATTCTTGACCAGATTGGCCTGCCAAATCCCGCGGCATATCGTTGGGCAGAAAAAAGCGCCGCGGCGAAACGCAAGAAAAGTTGAAGATCGAAGGACGGCTTGCGCGATGGCTGATCGCGTTGGGATTTGGGTTGTTGCGGCTATGGGAGCGCACGCTGCGATATGAAGTGGACGATCGCGCCGATATCGTCGGCAGCCCCGTGACGGAAAATTACATCGGCGCGTTCTGGCACAATCGTTTGCTGATTTTTCCATTCGTGTTGCGGCGGTTTTTGTCCAATCGCCATGGCACAGCCCTGATCAGCGCCAGCCGCGATGGAGAGTTGTTTGCCGAAGTGGTGCAACGTTTCGGCTACGACGTTGTGCGCGGGTCGAGCTCGCGGCTCGGAGCGACCGCGATCCTTCAGCTTACGCAGGTGCTCGCCTCCGGTCGCGATGTAGTGATCACTCCCGACGGTCCGCTTGGACCAGTTTACGAACTCGGGCCGGGAATTGTTTTTCTCGCGCAAAGATCAGGCGCCGCTGTGGTGCCGATGAACCTTGAATACTCGCATTGCTGGCGTCTGGGAACCTGGGACCGCTTTATTGTGCCGCGGCCATTCGCGAAAGTGCGCGTCCTAATCAGTCGGCCGCAACGGGTCAAATCCACTACCACACCCGAGGAATTTGAATCTGAACGTCTGGCGTTGCAGAACGCCATGATGGCGCTGGTCGACATGCGGTGAAGCGTTTAGAATTTCGCAGATCCCGAATGAATTAAACAGCCACGTTTTCTCTCTCGGTGTCATCCTGAGCGAAGCGAAGGAGCTCACACAAGTTCTTGCTCACACATGGTACTCTGTGTAATCAGCGCTACGATTGCGGGGTTCCTCGCTCGGCTCGGAATGACGAAGAGTGCGCATTCGCTCACAAATTTTAACATATGGCAAAGCTGATCGACGGACGCGCAACCGCGGAAAAAGTGTACGTGGATATTCGCCGTGAGATCGCGGAGCTGAAGGATAAAGGCGTCACGCCGGGACTCGCTGTGGTTCTCGTTGGAGATAATCCAGCGTCGCGCGCTTACGTACGCTCGAAAGACAAAATGTGCCGGGAGCTGGGACTGCATTCGCTGAAGCTGGAGCTGCCAGCTTCGACCACACAGATCGAACTGCTGACTCGCGTCGAACAATTGAATCGCGATGCGAGCATCCATGGAATTCTGGTGCAATCACCGCCGCCGAAGCACATCGATGAAGCGACAATCGTGCGCGCTCTCGATCCGCGAAAGGATGTGGACGGTTTTCACCCCGAAAACGTTGCGAAGCTCGTGCTCGAGGATGCCAGCGGGTTTGTGCCGTGCACGCCGCTCGGCGTTCAACGTTTGCTCCTCGAAAGCAATGTAGAAATTAGCGGCGCGCATGTCGTAGTGCTCGGGCGCAGTATGATTGTTGGAAAGCCGCTGGCGCTTCTTCTCATGCAGAAGAACAAGCTTGGCAATGCCACAGTGACAGTCGTGCACTCGCGCAGCCGGGATCTCGCGCAGATCACACGGTCAGCCGATATCCTCATCGCCGCGATTGGGCGCGCGGAATTTCTGAAAGCCGATCACGTCCGCGAAGGCGCCGTCGTAATCGATGTAGGAATCAACCGCGTGGAAGATGCAGCGAACCCCCGCGGCTATCGGCTCGTCGGCGACGTCGCATTTGACGAAGTCTCGAAAAAGGCCAGCGCGATCACGCCTGTGCCAGGCGGCGTTGGACCGATGACGATTGCAATGCTGATGGCGAATACGGTCAAAGCGGCGCAGCAATCGCTGTAGCCACGTGCCTGTGGCACGTCCATCCCAGACGGCCCACAAGGCCGTGGCTACAACTCCTCGGAAACAATTTTCGCGGTGAGCAGTCGCAACATTGACGGGTTGAATCGTGCAGCGCGCAGGAACAAAGAGCCGACGCGCGGGGCAAGAACCGCTGTCCGCGCCAGGCGATTGATCCACAAACGTCCTCGGTACATTTCAGCGTGGGCGCGACTGAATTCGCGCAATGCTGATTCCGCCTTTCCGCCGCGGCCAATCTTCGTTACCGCGTTCGCCGCCAGCTCTCCTGACCTGAGCGCGTAATAAATTCCTTCGCCGGTAAACGGCTCTACCACGCGCGCTGCATCGCCGATAAACAAAAGATTCTCGTGAGCGCACGGAACAGACGCTCGCGTCAGCGGCGTGATGCTACGCCAGGATTGATCGGCGGTAAGGCCGAACTGGTCTTCAGCCCATTTGCGCAGCTTAGAGATAGTGGGCGGCGCTCCCACAAGGCAAAGATTCAGCTCTGTGTCGTTTACTGGCGCCTGACCGGAGTAACCCTCCGGAAGAAATTGCAGGACAACGCGCCGACCAAAATTTGTCGGGAGCGGGATGTTCGCTTGCAGCGCGACGCGCTCACGCTGCGGGCGTGGCAACAAATTGCGCAGGCGTGCGACTGTCGAGTTGCGTCCATCTGCGCCGACTAGCACGCGAGCGGAGTAATTTTCACCGCTGGCAGTTTTGATTTGCCAGTTTCCGTTGTGATGCAATGCCGTGACGATTGTTTCCTCGCGAACATTCGCGCCGCAATCTTTCGCGCGCTGTAGCAAAAGATCGTCGAAGACACTCCGCTTAACGGCAATTTCACAATCGTCGCCTGCTGGCAGCGCGATATTGATTTTGCGGCCACCGATTGCGACAAACTCAACGCGATCGAGCCCGGAGTGAGGCAAATGTCGCACCCGCTCGGCAACGCCGAGACGCTGCAGCACCGGCCAGCAGGATGGATTCAAACAATCGCCGCAAACTTTTTCGCGCGGAAATTTCTCCCGTTCCAACACGAGCGTCTGGAGGCCGGCCAACGCGCAAAATGCAGCGCAGCTCGATCCGGCCGGCCCGGCGCCAACGATCATCGCGTCAAACATCTTCATTGTTGGCAACATCGTGATCGGTGATCCGTGAACAGTGATCGTCTCTCGACCCGGTCACAGATCACTCGTCAGCGATCACATGCATGCCTCCACTACTCCAGCACAATGCTAATCCGACCCTGGCGCGCAAGATGATCTCAGAGCACATTGGCTTTGCATGAGCTGGTCTCTCCCCATTTTGCGCGTCGCCGGGATTCAAGTGCGGATTCATATAACGTTTTTACTCCTGATCGCCTGGCTGGCGTTTGGCTATTACGCGCAAAGCGGTTCTGCCGTGGCGGCAAGCCGCATGATATTCATTCTGCTCCTTTTTCTGTGCGTTGTGCTGCACGAATTTGGACACGCGTTCGCGGCAAAGGCATTCGGAATTAACACGCCAGACATTACGTTGCTACCAATCGGCGGCGTGGCGCGACTGGAACGCATGCCGGAAGAGCCAGTCCAGGAATTGATCATCGCAGTAGCCGGGCCGCTGGTGAATGTGGTAATCGCGCTCGGTTTATTCGTTGCCGGCGGAGCGCAGGCTCTCCTTAATCCCACGGCAGTCGAGGCAGGCGGCCTTATCGGACAATTGCTGACGATCAACATCATGCTGGTGCTTTTCAACTTGCTGCCGGCATTCCCGATGGATGGCGGTCGAGTTTTGCGCGCGTTGCTCGCCACGCGGATGAGCTACGCGCGCGCGACGCAGATCGCCGCGACCGTGGGCCAGGGATTTGCGTTTATTTTTGGCTTTCTCGGATTGCTGTGGAATCCATTTCTGATCTTCATCGCGCTGTTCGTTTACATCGGCGCGTCACAGGAAGCGGCCCTGGCGCAGATGAAAGATGTCTCGCGCCGCTTCCCGGTCTCCAGTGCGATGGTGCGCGAGTTCCGCACACTGGCAGAAGATGCAAGCCTGCACGAGGCCGTCGACGCATTGCTTGCGACGTCGCAACACGATTTCCCAGTGGTAAACGACGTTGGCACGGTGGCCGGCGTCCTCACGCGGAACGATCTCATTGCAGCGTTACGGAAGAACGATCCGGCGTTAACCGTCGGTGACGTGATGCGGCGTGACATCCCTACTGTGACAACGGGAACGCGCTTCGAAGACGCGTTCCGAATCATGCAGGAATGCAACTGCCCGGCTGTGCCGGTGCTGGACAACATGAAGCGTCTGGTTGGTTTGCTCACGCCAGAGAACGTCACCGAATTGATGATGGTTCAATCAGCGATGCCGCGACAGCGGGTCTCGTGAGGGCTTGGAGTTCCGCGTTTACGCGGCTGCGAGTGCATCCGAGTGCAAACCGCCTAAAGGCGGAACTCCGAACTGCGTGCGATCAGTTTTAACACTCTGCTCAGGAGCTGATGCGCATCGGCATCAGCACATAGAGAAACGGCGTCTGAATTTTCAATACGCCCGGGCTCATCTCGTCGATGAGATCCAGAAACACTTCGTCCTCGTTCAGAGCGCGCAGCGGAGCCATGAGAAACTCAGGGTTAAACGCTATGGAAAAGTCGCGTCCCTTGTACGCCACTGCGAGCGATTCTTTTGCCTCTCCGACCTCCGGCGTGTTCGCTGTGATGTCGATGTTGTTCTTGCTGAAATTCAGTTTGATCGAGTGCGATTTGTCGCTGGCCAGAAGGGAAACGCGCCGAAGCGAATTCAAAAACATTTCGCGTTCGAGTTTTATCCGCTCCTTGGCCTCGCTTGGAATGACCTGCCGGTAGTTAGGATAATTGCCTTCGATCAATTTCGAGACGAGCAGCGTCTTGTTCAGATCGAACGCGATCTGACCGCTGCCCATGCTCACTTTAACGTCGCCGTCATCCGTAAGGAGCCGCTGCAATTCTGTCACGGCTTTGGTGGGAATAATCAGATCGGTTTCGTGGCTGCGCGGAAATTCCAATTCGATCTCCGCCATGGCGAGCCGGCGTCCATCGGTTGCCACCAGCGTTACTTTGTTGTCCTTGAAACTGAACAGAACGCCGTTGAGCACGTAACGCGTTTCGTCGGTTGATATCGCATACGAAGTCTTTCTCAGGCCATCACGCAAATCCTTCTGCCGCATTGTCACGACTTTCGCGTCTTCGAATTTCGGCAGCGGCGGAAATTCATCCTGAGGCAGTCCGAGAATTTTAAAGAAACTCTGCCCGCTGCGGATTGAGGCGGCATTTTTTCCATCGACATCCACCTGAATTTCGTTCGAGGGCAATTCGCGAACAATGTTGAACAGCCGCCGCGCCGGCAGCGTAGTCGCTCCTGCCTTGTCCACATGCGCTTCACAACTGCCGCGTACGCCGACATCAAGATCGGTCGTCGTGAGGTGGATCTGGTCCTCTCCCGCTTCGAGCAAAACATTGGAAAGAATCGGAAGCGTCGTACGAGTGCTGACTACGTTTTGAACTTGTTGCAGACCTTCGAGCAGTTTGTCTTTCGTAACACTAAATTTCATGATGGACAGGAGCGCTTAAGTTGTAAGTCCTGCGATTTTATTCGGCAACCGGAATCTCTCGCTAATGCGGGGCAGATTTCTACCACCGGAATTACCTGTTCGGATTCAAGAGATACTCCACGGTTGCAATCACTGCGGTCGCCTCTTACTTGCGCGAAGGAGACGGGGAGGGGTGAGGATCGAATTGTTCAACGCTGCAACGAGCTGTCGATGAATGATATCGTCTGGCGAATATTGTCCTGCTCGGACATGCGTCTCTTAACAAGTTTGCAGGCGTGCAACACGGTGCCGTGATCGCGCCCGCCAAAAGCGTCGCCAATTTCATTCAAGGACGCCTTGGTAAGCTCGCGCGCCAAATACATCGCGACCTGTCGCGGAAAGGCGATACTGGCCGGACGCCGCTTACTCGTCATGTCGGCGATACGCACGTCAAAATGTTCCGCCACGCGCCGCTGAATCTGTTCGATCGTAATCGAGTGCCGCCCTTCCTCCTGCAAAATGTCCTTGAGTAAATGTTCGATTGCTTCCTGCGTGAGCTCCTTCCCGCTGAGCGACGCAAAAGAGGCGACACGCATGAGTGCGCCCTCCAATCGGCGCACATTGGTGCGAATACGGCTGGCGAGGAACTGGAAAGTTTCATCACGCAATCTGATCTGCATGCTGTTCGCCTTTTTGTGCAGGATCGCCAGGCGCGTCTCGATGTCTGGTGGCTGAAGCTCGGCCGTCAGGCCCCATTCGAATCGCGAAACGAGGCGATGCTCCAGATTCGCGATTTCCGATGGGGGTCGGTCGCTGGACAGAACGATTTGCTTATGTCCATCGAAGAGCGTGTTGAACGTGTGAAAAAATTCCTCCTGCGAACGTTCTTTGCCGCCCAGAAACTGAATGTCATCAATCAAAAGCAGATCGGGCTGGCGATAACGTTTGCGAAACTTCACGAGGTTGCTGTGCTGGATCGCGTCGATGAACTCGTTAATGAAAAGTTCACTCGACACGTAGATCACCTTCATATTCTTCTTTTTTGTCCAGACGTACTGACCGATGGCCTGCATCAAATGAGTCTTTCCCAGGCCGACACCGCCGTAGATAAAGAGCGGGTTGTACGTGCGTGAGGGCGCCTGCGCAACCGCGAGGCTGGCCGCGTGCGCAATTTCATTGTTCGGCCCTACCACGAAAGATTCGAATGTGTTCCGTGGGTTGAGGCCGGGCACGGTTGTGCCTGGTCTTATGTCGGCCGCTGATTCCTGCAAAACATCTTTCAGCGGTGTTGGATCATCTAGGGCGGTTTGTGCGTCGGACCCGGCTGGCGAGCGGAACCTGACCGAGCGCGGGCTGCCAAATGTGGTGACGATGGCAATCTGTAGCGCCGGCATATAATTACTTTCGATCCAAAATTGATAAATGTTGTTGGGAACACCGAACGTCAGCGATTTGTCCTTCGCCTCGATCAACTCGACAGCTGAAAACCAGCGTTTGAAACTATCGGCGCTGATCTGCGGTCTAAGCGCAGCCGACAAACGTTGCCATAGCTGCGCACATTTCTTGTCCATAGCAGACTTGTTAACAGTGTTACACGATTGCCACACGTGCTGGCGCCGCCGGAAATCGCCGAGGAAAACCGATGTGGGATCGGGCTATTCCCCAACGTGATTGCCGGTGAAACTTGCAAGAAAATTTTTCAAAAATGCGTAAATACGAGGGAAAACTCGCCAATACGCGCCTGGAGGTCGTTCTCAGCGCACCGGGACACGTGTCCGCGGCCAACTGCCGTTTCGGGGGGACTTTGCTGCTGTTCATTCTCGTTGGTAAAAGTTTCTCAGACATGTTCACAACTTATTCACACGCGCGCTATTCTCGTCCTCGCCAGAGGGCTTGAGAGTAGAAATTCGCGTTAAAATCGACAAGAAAAAAAATTGAACTTTATTTTTCATCGCGAACAAAAATTTTCTTGACTACAAAAGTGAAACGCGCGTCTCCGAGAGATGAACAAAAATGTCGAGTCGGAGCAATTTCGGCGCGATGATTGGCATCACCTTTACCGCGCCGCGTCGCGAACTGATTTGGTCTTACAGCGCATTCTACGCGCCATTGACGAGTTGACCGGAAGGGCGTGAACGCGCAATTTTTCCGCCCGCACAGCGTCACACGCTCGCTGCGAGAACGAAGATGCAGCCAATGCCCCAGCAATTCACCAGGCGCCAGGCCAGGGGTGTCGCTAATTTGACGGGGCCAGCGATTCTCCGGATCGGCCTGCCGACCGTCGTAGTTCTCTTTTCTCTCTTCCTACCTTGTGCGCGCGCGACCGACGAACTGATGCCGCCGTTCGGCTTTCGTTGGAACGACTCGATGGCGCGCGTGGAAGCGGTGCTGCACGGCGCCAAGTCAAAAATCACCTCGCGCGAAAAAAAGCAGAACCGCGAAGTCTGGACGGTAGAAGGGCTCATTCATCCCGGTTTGAAGCGCACTGTGTTTACGTTCAAGCAGAGGTCGCTTGTGGCAGTGGAACTTCAGTACGAATACCCGGACTGGTCCATCGAAAAATATAACCAGCGGATGGGGGAAATTCGAAAATACTTCGACGAAAAATACGGAACAGGAAAACTGGTCTCTCGCGCGCGCGACAACGACACTGAGGTGATCCAGACGCTGGTAGGTTATCAATGGCTCGTCGGCGG
>DATBDI010000418.1:0-1622 GCA_036270025.1 Candidatus Udaeobacter sp.
TACATCGTCGCGCCAGGTCAGGCGTGCGCCTACAAAATTGGCATGCTAAAGATTCAAGAACTCCGCGCCCGGGCTGAAAAGGAACTCGGGAAAAAATTTGATCAACGCGAGTTTCACGATGCTGTGCTTAAAAACGGCGCGTTGCCGCTTGAGATTCTTGATGAACAAGTGAACGAGTACATTCAGAAAAAAAAGTCTCCTAAAGCGCAATCACAGTTGCACGGATGAAACACTGACAAATTCGGTATCGATCTGCGTTCATCTGTGGCGCACAATTTCGGGGTCGTGCGCAAAATTCTGATTACGCTCGGAATTCTTGTATTGGCCGTCGTCGCGATCCTGGCGGCATGGATTTTTGGCGGACGTCAGCTCTCGCTGTTCTTCGATCGCTTTTGGACGATTGAAACAGCCTCAAGTCGGATCAACTCGGTCCTGTATGAAGGCAGTGGAACCGGTGGAATCCTTCACATTAACGATCTCGCCCTCAGTCTGAACAACAGGGATGGCCCCGCTCCGACCATCGGCACAACCAAAAATGGTCTGCTTGCGCTCGCCTATGCCGGAAAAGTCTTCGCTTTCGGTCCACCGCGATCAGAAACAGAGAGTCTCGCTGCAGCGCCGCAGACAGGCGACGATGCTCTCATCGAAATCCGACGGAGTGTTCTCAGCTGGCCAACACCATTCGATTTCAATTTCATGACCGGCCATCCGCCATCGTGGAGGCGCCATTTGTATTATCGGATCCTTTGGAAAAAACCTTCCGGAGCAAAATTAGAAATGCTCTGGCGCTACGAACAATATTTCTATTCCGATAACGGCTGGGCGGGCGGATTCATGACTCGCGAAGGCTCCACCGGTCTCATTAAACTGGACATCCATCCGTAGCAGGCGCGCTGTCGGCAAATTTGTCTATAAAGCAGTTCGCGGCATCGTTTCCACGTGCGACTCTCGCGCAAATTTCAAAAGCTGTTCTCCCGTGACGCAGCAGAAAGCCTGTGGGAGCACGCCTGTCGCTGGACGCACCCGGTGAGTTCGCGGCGCATGCTGGCCACGATTGATCGTGCCGAGCTCGAACGGCTTCGCGAGCGTTATCCCTATCGGCCGAATGCGCGGAAGATCAATGCATACGAGGACGCAGAGTATTGGGTCGATGTGAATGTAAAGCGTGTCCAAGACCTTTGGCTGGACCGCTCGCGGCCGCTCGACATTCTCGACCTTGGATGTGGACCCGGGTATTTTCTATATTTCTGCCAACACTTCGGGCACAAAGGCGTTGGCCTGGACCCCGATGACGAGCCTTTCTTTCGCGGAACGACTCAGTTATTCGGTGTGCGGCGCGTCATTGCTCGAATACACGCGCAAACGCCGTTGCCTGATATCGGAAAAAAATTCGACCTGGTCACTGCACATCGCGTCTGTTTCCACCGCATCGCCCGTGACGAGAACGGCGAGTGGCATGAATGGACGCCGGCCGATTGGCAATTCTTCATCAACGACGTCCGAACACGATTTCTCAAGCCCGACGGACGTCTCCTCCTGGAGTTCAATCGACGGCAAGACGGGTCCTCATTCTTCACTCCGGAATTGCGCGATTTTTTCATATCGCAAGGCTCGCGAATTCG
>DATBDI010000419.1:0-10766 GCA_036270025.1 Candidatus Udaeobacter sp.
GTTTAATTTGTTCAGTGGTGGAGCGCTTGAGAATTGCGCAATTTTTTCTCTGGGCATCATGCCTTACATCAGCGCATCGATCATGATGCAACTGCTGACCGCTGTAATTCCCCAGCTTGGGCGGCTCGCGCGCGAAGATGGAGGACGGCAGAAGATCATGCAGCTAACGCGGTACACAACCGTGGCGCTGTGCCTGTTCCAGGCCTATCTGCTCGCGATGTCGTTCCAACATCCGGAGTCGTATCACACGATGCTGCCAGGAATTACTGACACGATCAGAAATCTTGGAATTCCGCTGGTCGACGATCTCGGTTGGAAGTTTCGAATCATAACGGTTATATCGCTAACGACCGGCACCTTGCTTTTGATGTGGCTGGGCGATCAAATTACCGAGCGCGGTATCGGTAACGGAATATCGCTTATCATCACCATCGGCATTGTCGCGCGTCTGCCTGCCGCGCTTGCGCAGGCGTGGAAGACATTTGTGCCTTCGGGGCATGCCGGATCGGCGCAGGTCAATCCAATGGTGCTTGTGTTGCTGGTGCTGTTCTTGATCATCGTCATTGCGGCGGTGATCGCCATCACGCAAGGCGTGCGCAAGATCACAGTGCAGTACGCCAAGCGGGTCGTCGGTCGCAAAATGTACGGCGGTCAGACCCAATACATGCCTTTGAAAGTCAATTATGCCGGTGTCATGCCGATCATCTTCGCGTGGGCGCTACTACTTTTTCCCGCGACAATCGTGCAGTACGGATTTAGAAACAGTCCAACTGCGGCGCGCATTGCCAGCGCGCTTTCCACCGGGTGGCCGCACTATGTCGCACTGGCAGCGATGATTTTCTTCTTCAGCTATTTCTGGGTCGCCACGCAGTTTCAACCGACGCAAATCGCGGAGGACCTGAAAAAATACGGCGGTTACATTCCCGGTGTGAGGCCGGGAAAACCAACCGCAGATTTTCTCGATTTCACCATGACGCGACTCACGTTTGCCGGCGCGATTTTTCTGACGCTGATCGCGGTTTTGCCCAGCCTTCTGAGCCAGTCGTTGAACGTGCCGATGATCACGGCGCAGTTTTTCGGCGGCACAAGCTTATTGATCATTGTAGGCGTAATGCTCGATACGATGCGGCAAGTCGAGACGCACCTGATTCAGCGGCATTACGACGGATTTTTGCGCAGGGGCAGGATTCGCGGTCGATCATTTGACCGGGCATCGTACGCTCGAGGCGAGGCTGCGGGTGGCGGCGCGCTGATGTGGTTGTATGTGGGAATCGCCGTGCTGGTCATCGCTGGGGTGGCCATTTTTCTTTACGGGCGGTAGGTGAAAAGGCGGCTCGTTCTTCTTGGTGCGCCTGGCTCCGGCAAAGGGACTCAGGCGGAAATGATCACGCGACAGTTTAGCATTCCCGTGACATCGCCGGGAGCCATTTTGCGCCGCGAACGCGACCTCGGAACCCCTCTTGGGCAGGAGACGGCTGAAGTGCTCCGAAGCGGCGGACTTGTTTCAGACAAGATCATCGTTGAACTGATCGAGGACTGGTTGCGCTTACACGGCGGGCACGGGTTCGTCTTTGACGGTTTTCCTCGAACGCTGCCGCAGGCCGAGAGTTTAATGGCCATTTTAAAAAGGCTGCGCACGGCGTTGGATGCAGCGATCTGGCTTGAAGTGTCAGAGGAAACGGTCCGTGATCGCATTGCCGGCCGTCTTCAATGCGGCGAATGTGGTTTTACGACCAGCTCAGCGAGCGCCCAGTTTGCGAATCGTCCAGTGTGTCCGTACTGCGATGGTCGTTTGGAGCGGCGTAACGATGATGACCTGGGCGTGTTGCAAACTCGATTGCAAGAATTCCGCACCAAAACCGAGCCGCTCGCATCGTTTTATCAAAAAATGTCAATCTTGCATCGGATTGATGGGAACCGCGATCGCGAAGCGGTCTTCAGCGATATCTCGCGGTTAATTGAAGGCAAAAGCACGCCGTGATACCAATCAAGAACGCGAGAGAAATCGACAAGATGCGCCAGGCGTGCCGCACTGCGAGCGACATTCTGGACCGTGTGAGCGACCTTGTTCGACCTGGCATTACAACGAAAGAAGTCGACCAAGCGGCAGCGGATTTCATGAGCGATGCGCATGTGAAAAGCGCCTTCCTGGGTTACCGGCTTGGGCATCGAGTTTTTCCCGGCAACATTTGTATTTCGCTAAACGACGAAGTGGTCCACGGGATCGGCAGTCAACGACGCATTCAATATGGCGAGATCGTGAAACTCGACATCGGCATAATCCAGGACGGCTGGGTAGGGGACAACGCCACGACCGTACCGGTCGGCGTAATTGATCAACGGACCGATCTGTTGCTGCGCACCACAGAAAATGCGCTTGCACGCGCAATTCGCGTCGCGCGCGAAGGCCGGCGGGTCGGCGATATTTGCGCTGAAATCGAGGATGAAGCGCGACAATCTAACTTTTCAGTTGTGCGCGAATTCGTCGGGCACGGCGTCGGCCGAAAAATGCATGAGGAACCGCAAATACCTAATTATGGCAAACGCGGCAGCGGAGCAAAACTTAAGGCGGGTATGACACTGGCAATCGAGCCGATGATCAACGTCGGAACGTCCGATGTGCGATTGCTCGAAGACGGGTGGACGGTGCGCACGGCGGATGGCATGCCCTCGGCGCATTTCGAGCACACTGTTCTGGTTACGAACGATGAGCCGGAAATTCTGACATGGCGCGCAAAGACGCAATTGAAGTAGAGGGCACGGTCGTCGAGTTACTGCCCAACACCATGTTTCGCGTAGAGCTCGCCAATGGCCACCGCGTTCTGGCACATATCTGGGAGAGAATGCGACTGCACTTCATTCGCATCTTGCCAGGAGACAAAGTTATGCTAGAAGTTTCCCCTTACGATTTGTCGAAAGGGCGAATTATTTATCGCCAGAGATGACAACACCGCGGTCGCCCCGCGGTTTTCCTTTCGCCGATGAAAGTACGACCATCAGTAAAGAGACTTTGTGCCAGTTGCAGGATCGTGAAGCGCAAGAACGTTGTGCGCGTGATCTGCAAAAACCCGCGCCATAAACAAAGGCAAGGGTGATTGGTGAAAAGTGATTAGTGACTAGTTATGCCAAGATTACTCGGAGTTGAAATTCCAGCAGACAAGCGAATCGAAGCATCGCTGACGTACATCTACGGAATCGGCTTTAGCACGGCCAGGCGCATTCTTGAGCAGACGAACATCGATCCAAATATTCGCGCGAAAAATCTCACGCCGCAGCAGTTGAACGAGATCATTCACGCCATCACGAACAACAAGCTCAAGATCGAAGGCGATCTCCGGCGCGACGTGCAAGGTAACTTAAAACGTCTTCAGGCGATTAATTCTTATCGCGGCATCCGTCACCGCAAGGGCCTCCCTGTTCGTGGCCAGCGCACTTCTACGAATGCCCGGACCCGCAAAGGCCCACGCAAAACTGTCGGGGTCATCCGCAATCCGGAAGCAAAAGCCGGTAAAGTTTAAGTGACTAATTACAATTATGGCTGAGCCAGAGAATCCCACCGACCCAACTCCGGAAGAGCCGAAAAAAACGGAGGAGTCAAAGCCAATGCAGGCTTCGGCGGCTTCGCAGGAAGAACAAACGGCGCCACCTTCAAAGTCGCCGGAAGGCGAGAAGACGCCAGCTGCAAAAGCTGACGCAGGCAAACCTGCCAAAAAAGGAGCCAAACAAAAAAAGGAACAGCCAGCCCCAGCCGCAGGAGCTGCGGAGAATCTTTCGCTTTCAGCCGATGACGCCGAGAAACCGAAAATCGTTAAAGCGAAAGGCAGCAAGAACGTTCATTCCGGCATCGCGCATGTGCTTTCGACGTTCAACAACACAATCGTGACGATCACTGACATGAAAGGCAACGTGATTGGGTGGTCGAGCGCCGGCAAAGTTGGCTTCAAAGGCTCGCGCAAAAGCACCGCTTACGCGGCGCAGATGGTTGCGCAGGACGCGTCCCGGCAGGCGATGGGTCATGGTCTGAAAGAAGTCGAAGTTTTGGTAAAAGGGCCGGGAGCAGGACGTGAATCGGCCGTGAGAGCGTTACAGGCGATCGGGCTCGATCTCACCGTTATTCGCGACGTGACTCCCGTGCCGCACAACGGCTGTCGTCCGCCAAAACAGCGCCGCGTCTGATGAAATCGTTTCAACGCTCCAACCGTTCAACGCTTTAACAAACCAATGGCCAGATACACAGGACCCAAAACAAAAGTGAGCCGGCGCTATGGTGTGCCGATTTTCGGTTCCTCCAAGGCATTGGAGCGGAAGAATTATCCTCCGGGGCAGCACGGCCCCAGAGGCTCCCGGCGCAAACAATCCGATTACGCGATCGCGCTCGGAGAAAAGCAAAAGCTGCGATATCAATACGGTCTTCTCGAGCGCCAGTTCCGGCGCATTTTCCAAAGCGCACTGCGGAAGCGCGGCGTAACAGGTGAGACGCTTCTCCAACTACTGGAGACCCGCCTCGACAACGTTGTTTACCGCCTCGGCCTTGCAAATACGCGCAGCGCCGCCCGGCAGCTTGTGTCGCACGGCCACGTGCTGGTGAACGGACGTACGGTGAACATTGCTTCCTTCAACGTGAAAGCAGGCGACGAAATCGGGATCAAAGATAAACCGAAATCGCGCCAGTTGGTGCTGCGGAATCTCGATCTCACCCAGATCGTTCCCGTTCCCGACTGGCTTACAGTCGACCGCGACGGCCTGAGCGGCAAGGTTGCGCGCATCCCATCTCGCGAAGAGATGCAACCGATCGTGAATGAGCAGCTCATCGTCGAGCTGTATTCGAGATAAGACGCGGCTTCACCGCCTGCTTGGTCCGAATGCGGGCCGCGCGTTACCGGCGGCGCGACTTGGTTCGGGGCTGAAAAGTCACGAACCTTTTACAAACAAGCCATTTCGGATCGTAGTTCTGGCGTTCATTGCCGGCTTCAGATCCGCAGAGGTTGAATTGATAAGTAAGGAATGCGATTCGCAGACTAGATTGTCTGCGTCACGCCGCTACAAACTTTCCAGGAATTCCAGCGCTTTGTCGTAGCTACGGCGCTGAAGATAATGCGCCAATCGAGGATCAACTGGCTGCGGTAGCGCCGTTTGCAACGTCTCGATTTTTTCCGAGACCGTCCGCAGTCGTGCCATGTGCGCATCCGCGTTTCGGCGGCTTTGCTCGTCGTGAATGATCGCGAGACGCTCTCGCAACGCGTCTCTAAGATGGATAACCGCCCTCGATTCGGCGAATTGAAGGCCGCCGCTGTTTGAATCGCCAACCGGGTTTTCCATCGGTCTATAAACACGGATTACACTGATGACACGGATTCATCAAATGACCGAATCCGAATGACGAATGACCGAATTAATGACGAAACCGGACTGCGGAAAGACTAAATCGTCGTGGTATGTCGGTCCCGGCTGTTCCGCATCGCGGCGGCCACTGGATTCGATATTTGCCATTTCATTGTTCCCTCGGCATTCGATGTTCGTGCTTCGTCATTGTCTCATGCTTCATCCGTACCCATCCGTGAAATTCACGGTCAAAAATTCTTGCGGAGACGAGAACTCGTTTGGACGAGAACGGTTCAGCGCGGGGCGGCTTCGGAGACCAGTTGTCGCTTTGCTTCGAGCCAATCCGAGTCTGTGTCGCCTGACAACGCAAATCTGCGACGGCGCTCGGAGATGAAATAAGCGCGGAGACGAATTGCGTCGTCCGATGGCTCTGTCGCCGTGGTTCCCGCCGCGGCGGGCATTGAAAGGTTTCCTTTCGGCGCAACCGAGTTCTCCTTGCCAGCGGATGCGGAGCTTTTCTGCGTAGTCGATGTCCGCCGTAATTTAGGCGCTTTTCGGATTTTCATTCCGGCAGGTGATCCGTCGGCTTCCGGAGACACTTGCTTCTTGCTTTTGGTAGATTTCGTTTTTTTAGGCACAGTTTAATTCGCGTTGATTATTCCAACTGCTTTATCTTTCATCGGTGGGTTGGCAAGTGCTTTCTGGCTCTTCGTCGGCAGAGCGGTAGACTACGCATTGGCATGAGACATTTTGTTCTCCGCTGGGCCGTCACCACGATTGCCGTGATGGTCGCTTCCTCGGTAATCCACGGAATTCGGTATGACACTGTCGCGGCGTTGATCGGTGCGTCGCTTTTGCTTGGTATTCTCAATGCGTTTGTCCGTCCCTTCTTACTGATTCTAAGCGCCCCGCTAATTCTTTTAACGCTAGGCTTTTTCATTCTGATCCTGAACGGCCTGTTGCTGCTCGTTGTGCCGCACGTGGTGGTTGGTTTCCATGTCGAGTCGTTCTGGAGTGCGTTCTGGGGAGCGATTGTCATTAGCATCGTTAGTTGGGTTTTGAGCGCGTTTTTCCGCGGAAGCGACGGGCGCGTGCATGTATTGACGCAGCACACTCACGTCAAGCGGGTTCGCGGCCGGGTGATCGAGCGATAGCCTTGGCTGTAGGGGAAGCTGACAGCTTCCCCTGCAGAAAGACGAGCATGAGCAGGAGTATGAATAAGAAAACAGATCGCGTCGCGATCTTTAACCAAGATATTTACTTAGCCGTGAACGGAGTTCTGAGCGTGCGCGGAAGAGCACGCTTTTGACAGCGGGCACGGAGAGACCCAGAACCTCGGCGATCTGCTCATAGCTAAGCTGCTCATATCGCCGAAGCACGAGCGCCATTCGTTGGGCTTCCGGCAACTGAAGAATCGCTTCCTCGATCGTCCGCTGTAGCTCAGTTTCCAAAAGGGAGGCATCCGGGGCGGGATTCATGTCATCCTTCAAAGTCGGGTCCTCTCCGATTCCCTCTGGCTGAAGCGGAACCTGGGCCCGGCGTTTTGTCCGGCGAAGCTCGTTAAAGACCAGGTTGCGCGTGATTTTCAGCAGCCACGTCGTGAATTTGGCGCGGGGCACGTACCGCCGCGCGCTCTTCCACACCCGAATGAAAACCTGCTGAGCGATGTCCTCGACGTCTGAATTGCTCCCGAGCATGCGGGCAACGGTGCCTGCCACGAGAGCCTGATGCTTTTCGACCAGTTTCTCGAAAGCATTGGTGTCACCCTGACCGACCCGCTGCATCAGGCGCAAGTCGTCTGCGTCGTCCTCGGATTTCCCACGGTTTCCTTGATCGTTGCCAGGCATCGGTCACTTAGACGTTCCCACCAAACAAACTTTGCCAGAAAAATGGTCGCTAGCCACAATCGCGCTGCAGCGGGCGAGCCATGGTTTTTGTTGCAAGGCCGAACCGCCCTGTGCATGATTGGCTGGCAAAGAGGGCGACCGGGCTCCGCATGAATTACCAGCTTATTCCAAAAGAACTCAGGCCGATCGCTAAAAAAGTCGAAGCGCAACAGCGGATTTCAGAAGCGGACGCGCTCGCGCTCTACGAGTCGAACGACCTAAATGCGCTCGGAATGATTGCGAACGTCGTCCGTGAGCGCAAGAACGGCAATCACGCCACGTACATCCACAATCGTTACATTAATTATTCGAACATCTGCATCTTATCATGCCAGTTTTGTGCTTTCGCCGCGAAAAAGCGCGATGCCCATGCCTTCGAATATGCGATCGATGAAATCATCCGGGTCGTCGACGATGCGCTGCGGCTGGGCGTCACCGAGGTCCACATGGTGGGTGGGCTGCACCCCTCGTTGAAAAAGGATTGGTACCTCGAGCTTTTAAGCAGACTGCGCGCGCTCGATCCACAGCTTCACATCAAAGCATTCACTGCGATCGAGGTGCGGCATCTTGCTCAACGCATCTTCCGATTGCCGATTCGCGATACGCTGGAAATCCTGCGCGACGCCGGTCTCGGCTCGATCACTGGCGGTGGCGCGGAAATTTTCGATCCGACAGTGCGCGACCAAATTTGTCGTGGCAAGGAAACCGCCGCCGAATGGCTCGACGTGCACCGCATGTGGCATTCAATGGGCGGCCGCAGCACATGCACGATGCTCTACGGACACATCGAAACGCTTGCTCATCGCGCCGACCACTTGCGCCAGCTGCGTCAATTGCAGGATGAGACCAGCGGCTTTACCGGTTTTGTTCCTTTTGCGTTCGAACCTGGGCAATCTCACGGGGTCCTCGCTCATATCAAACGCGCCTCCGCATTCGAACAACTTCGCAATCTCTCGGTGAGCCGGATTTACCTCGATAACATCGACCATCTGACGGCATACTGGGTGAGTCTCGGATTGCCGCTCGCGCAAGTCTCGCTCAGCTACGGCGTGGACGATCTGCACGGCACGATTTTGGAGGAAAAGATTTTCCACATGGCGGGCGCGAAGACGCCGCAGCAACAGACCGTAGCGGCGCTGGAACATGCGATCCGCGAAGCGGGTCGCGAGCCTGTCCAGCGTGACAGCCATTATCGGCATCTGAATGGCGCGAGGCGCATCGATCAGGCTGACCAGCGCGAATTAGTCTGCGCTTAAAAAAAATGTGATCACTGATCGGTGAACAGTGATCCGAATACGGTATCGGCCGATCACAGTGCACTGATCACCGATCACGAATCCCGTGAATTCACTCCGTATTGGCTGCGTAAAGTATCTCAACGCCCGTCCGCTGATTCGCGGCTGGCCCGGCGAGGTGGCGTTCGACCACCCGTCCGCTCTCTGCAGAAAGTTGGCTGATGGCGAATTAGAGGTCGCGCTTGTCTCCAGCTTCGAATTTCTGCGCAACCCAATCTACCGCATCGTCGACAACGTTTCGATTTCATCCAATGGACCGGTCTACAGCGTGGTCGTCGCTCATCAAGGCGACATTTCCAAAGTGCAGGATATCGACCTCGATCCTGCCTCTCTCACAGCTGTCAATCTCCTTCGTTGTGTGCTCGCAGAGCTTGGATTAAAGCCACGTTTGAAGCCTGCCGTTTTGGGGAGCACCCCGAAGGCCGTCGGGGTTGTTGCCGGTAGCCTGCCGGCAATATCTGACGCGCGTCTGCTTATCGGTGACCAAGCGATCCGCTTTCGTCAAAAACATGGCGGCGACCTTCACTTTTGGGATCTTGGCGAGCAATGGAAAAAACTCGTCGGCCTTCCTTTTGTTTACGCGCTCTGGCTGATTCGCCCGGAATTTGGGGACTCTGAAACAATCGCGAGCCGCTTGCGGGCCTTGCGTGACGAAAACCTGGCTGAGCTTGATAAGCTGATTGTGGAGGAAAAAGAATTCGATCCCGAATTCTGTTCGCGGTATTACCGCGAGTATCTTCGGTTCAGCTTTGAAGAAAGGGAGAAAGAAGGTCTCCGGACGTTCGCAACCTTGTGTGCAAAGCACGGTCTCCTCTCGCAACGTGATGTCGTATTGCGCGTTGCTTAGAGCGTCGGGATGGGGCAGTTGAGTCCAGCTGGAAATCCACCCACCGCAACCGGTGTCACAACATTAAAGCGCTACTGATCATCCTGAGCAGCCACAGGAGTGGGAGATGGCTTCAGCTCTGCGGCTGATTTTGCCTCAACTCGGAAACGGTGAACGCGGGACTCGTATCTAGCGAAAGCAACTGCAACCAGAGCAAAGATTACGATCAGAACCACGCGCTGTTCGTTTTTCGTGAGTTCGAAAATGCGGAGCAGCCGCTTCATTTCAGCATGTAACGAATTGGATCTTTGATTCCAGCCTCGCGAAAACCCTTGAGTCGCAGAAGACATGAATCGCATTCGCCACACGCGAGACCTTCGGGACTTGGATCGTAACAACTGTGGGTGAGCGAGAGATCGACCTCCAGCTCAGCCGCTTTGCGGATGATTTCGGCTTTGGACAATTCGATAAGCGGCGTGTGAACTTGGAAGCGTCTGCCTTCGGCGCCGGCCTTCGTTCCGACGTTGGCGAGCTTCTCAAATGCTTCGATGAATTGCGGCCGACAATCGGGATAGCCGCTATAATCGATGGCGTTTACGCCGATGAAAATGTCATTGGCCAAAATCACTTCCGCCCACGAAAGGGCGTAGGCGAGAAAAATGGTATTGCGTGCCGGAACGTACGTAACAGGAATGCTCTGCGCGATGTCTGTTTCGGAACGTTTCTTTGGCACACGGATGTCGTACGTCAGCGCCGAACCGCCGAACACACGCAGGTCGATCTTCCCGATCCGGTGTTCTTTTGCGCGTAACGATGCTGCGACGCGCTGAGCGGCCTGCATTTCGATTTGGTGGCGTTGGCCGTACTCCAATGACAGGGCGTACGCTTCGTAGTGTTCCGCAACCGCGATCGCCAGAGTCGTACTCGAATCAATTCCGCCGCTTAAGAGAACAACTGCGCGTTTCGTCTTGTTCACAACGCGAGCCCCCTGCCAAGCCAACGGCTTCCCCTACAGTGATTGCTCATGATCGCCGATTTTCGTATCCGGATACGCGACGCGCACGGTGAGCGCGATTCCACCGCGCGCGGAAAATTGCGCTGTAATGACAGCTTCGCGGGGCGCGCAGGCCTTAACGACGTCGTCCAGAATACGATTTGTTACTGCTTCGTTGAACGCGTGCTCGTTGCGATAAGACGCGAGATAAAATTTGAGCGACTTACTTTCGACGCACCAGCGGTCCGGAACGTAATCGATATCGATTCTGGCAAAATCTGGCTGGCCGGTGATGGGACAAACAGAAGTGAAATCGTCTGTCTCAAAATGAATCCGGTAATTGCGGTCGGGCGCCGGATTTGGAAAGGTCTCCAGCCGCGCATCAGCGGGTGAAGCGGGCAGCTTCGCTTCGCTGTGCCCGAGCAGTGTTAATCGGCCTGAGG
>DATBDI010000420.1:0-3484 GCA_036270025.1 Candidatus Udaeobacter sp.
TTACAAAGTGGCCGACATCTCATTGGCGGATTTCGGCCGAAAAGAAATCTCCATCGCGGAAAAGGAAATGCCGGGCCTCATGGCCATTCGCGAGAAGTACGCGCCGCAGAAGCCACTTGCAGACGTGCGCATCACTGGATCGTTGCACATGACGATCCAGACAGCGGTTCTCATTGAGACACTCACTGATCTTGGCGCGAGTGTGCGCTGGGCTAGCTGCAATATTTTTTCAACGCAAGATCACGCTGCAGCCGCGATCGCGAAGCGCGGCATCTCAGTGTTCGCCTGGAAAGGCGAATCACTGGAGGACTACTGGTGGTGCACGTATCGCGCCATTTCGCATCCCGAAGGCGAAGGGCCACAACTGATCGTCGACGATGGCGGCGACGCCACCTTACTCATTCATAAAGGCTATGAGCTGGAGGAAGGCAGCGATTGGGCAAAGAGCAAATCGGCGAACAAGGAAGAGCAGGTCATCAAAGATCTGCTGCTGGAAATCCATCAAGAGAATCCCTATCGCTGGCACGAGATCGTGAAAGATTGGCGCGGCGTTTCCGAAGAGACCACGACCGGCGTGCATCGTCTTTACAAAATGGCGCAGGAAAATCGGCTGCTTGTTCCTGCTATTAACGTGAACGATTCCGTCACGAAATCCAAGTTCGATAACCTTTACGGTTGTCGACACTCGCTCGTTGATGGATTGAACCGCGCGCTCGACGTGATGCTTGGCGGCAAAGTCGCTGTCGTGTGCGGCTACGGCGATGTCGGCAAAGGTTGCGCGCAATCGTTGCGCGGCCAGGGGGCGCGCGTGGTGATTGCAGAAATCGACCCGATCAATGCGCTACAGGCAGCGATGGAAGGTTACGAAGTGACCACGGTTGAGGAGATGCTGAGTCGGGCGGATATCTACATCACCGCGAGCGGCAATCTCGATGTCATCAGGCTCGAGCACATGCAACGAATGAAGGATCAGGCCATCGTTGCGAACATTGGCCATTTCGATAACGAGGTTCAGGTCGATGCCCTTAACGCAGCCAAAGGCATAAAGAAAACCAATATCAAACCGCAGGTCGACAAATACACGTTCCCGGACGGCCATGAAATTTTTCTGCTCGCCGAGGGACGGCTCGTGAACCTCGGTTGCGCCACGGGTCACCCGAGCTTTGTCATGTCGAATTCATTTTCCAATCAAGTCCTCGCGCAGCTCGATCTCTGGAAAAACCGGGACAATTACAAAGTCGGCGTTTACGTATTGCCGAAGAAACTCGACGAAGAAGTCGCGCGCCTGCACCTGGATAAAATCGGTGCGAAGCTCACGAAGCTTTCACAAAAACAAGCCGCTTACCTCGGAGTGCCAGTCGACGGCCCGTTTAAGTCAGAGCATTATCGGTACTAGCTCTGTCATCCCGAGCAAGGCGAGGGACCTCTCTTTTCGCCAGAGATTCACACAGATTATCTCAGATTCATTCGCGTCCGCGGGACCCCCTGAACGGCACTGGTCTCAGCTTTATTTCGTTTACTTCAGCAATGCACAAGCTTCGTCTGCGAGATCCTTCGCTGCGCTTAGGATGACCGCATTGATGAGGGTCACTGCTGCGGCGGCGTGATGATTGACTCGGTCACGTGCAAACGCGTTACGCGCAGCTCGCCAATTTCCAGGCGCTTGATTTTCGCGCGGCCGATTACAAGCCGGCCAATTGCGATAAAGCCGACCGCGGCCGCGCTGACTGCAAGCGCGCCCACAGCGATCGCGCCGATTGACTGCGCGCCGACCGCCAGCGCGCGTACCGCGATCGGGCCAAGGTTTTTCGGACCTTGTTCAGCGTTGAGTGATTTCATGGGCTTTGACTAACGGATGTAATATCGCCCGATTCAAGCTGAGACTGGTCGCGTCTCGTCGTTCAACGGTCCAGGATACCGTAGCAGGTCATCGGCGATCGCGTCCCATGGCGCGCGATCATCAACGAACGTGTGATACTGCGGGCGAATCCCGGGGTCGTCATCGAAAGCTCCAATGCGAATGGAAACTTCATCGCCCTCCGGCCAATCGCCCCCAAACAAGCTCGAGCCGCAGGTGACACAAAATGCTTTTACGGCGCCCTCTCCTTTGCCGTAAACGCGAATCAAATTTTCACCCTGCAGCAAACGGAATTGCTCCTTCTTGACGCGCGCCTGCGTGCACACCGCGGTCCCCGAATGTTTTCGGCAGCGCTCGCAATGACAATGCCCCGCGCGAATGAACGGCGGCGCAACCTCGAAGCGCACTCCGCCGCACAGGCAACTTCCTCGAATGATTTTAGCCATGAACTGCTTCTTCTCGGTGGCGGCAGCGCAATACACGGATTGCGTTCATCTCGTTAGCTCCGCACTTGTTACCTCAACGTAGCTGCAGTTGCGTTGTCCACCACGTCGCCATTTTCCCGAAACGTGAACGCGCTGCTTTTTATTCGTCGCGTCGGTAAGGATATCCGTTTCAGACCTCGGCGCCGCCAGCCGGACCGTTGATCCTGAACCGTGAAATTCGAACATGATTTGCGACGCGCACGGCTCGCCGGCATACAGCGCGACCCGCCCAACCTGGTCGAAACGCAAGCCGGTCGGCATCGCTTTCGCCTGCGCTGCCGGTTTCTTTACCTGGGCGCAACCTACCATTCCGGCCACGGCGACGCCTGCCATAAGCAAATTCAATAGGAAATGTCTCATACGAAAGAATGTCCGCCCGGTTAGCGCCTATTCCTTTAGTCGCGAGACGTGGCCCGCGGCGAGGCGCCAGCGACCGCTTTGTTTCACGAACGTGTCTGTGAACTGAACAATAATGTCGATCGGCTTACCCTGGGCGTTGCCTTTTACCTTTGTCTTGCCCGTGACCACTGCCGCGTGATCGCCATAGAGTCGCACCTTCATATCGTAGTTTTCGAATACGTCGTAGTGAACTTTGCCGGTCCTGGCGTCTTCAATGTCGTCCGCCGCCGTGGTGATTGCGCCTTTTGAGTTCGTTAGCGTGTAGTCTTCCGTCAAAAAGTTCGCGATCTTGTCTGCGTCGCCACGCAAATACGCCGCGCATCCGTCGCGCTCGGCTTGGAGCACAGCCGCGCTCTCGTCGGCAGGCGACTGGGCGAGAACCGCTGGCGCACACGCAAGACAAAAAGACAGCAAGAATTTCATCCATCGAGCATAGCCGATAAACGGAAAATCTCCCGCACCGTCATCCTGAGCGGAGCGAAGGATCTCTCGTTGGTCATTGAGTCACACAACTTAAAAGCGTGTGACCACTACTCCGGGTGTGTGGTTCCTCGCTTCGCTCGGAATGACACCCCGGTGGCGATTTTCCGCGCCAGATAAGCTGAGAAATAACCGGCGTAGCGTTTCTGCAGATCAGGCCGTTGCCAGTCTTTGCCGGTGAGTGTTTTGCGGCAGTTCCGCGCACCGCACCTGCATTCGACAGAATAATCGTCGTCATCAGTCATCGCCCAATCGTGGGTGA
>DATBDI010000421.1:0-4201 GCA_036270025.1 Candidatus Udaeobacter sp.
AGCGGCTCCATCGGCTTGATATGCGCGCAGAAAATTTTGAAAGCGGCCAGAATCGGCACGGCTAAAATAATCCCGACAATCCCCCACATCCAGCCCCAGAAAGTAAGCGAGAGCAGGATGATCACAGGATTCAAGGTCAGAGAACGTCCCATGATCCATGGGGTAATAAAACTCCCCTCCAATGTGCCGAGGGCGAGATAGACGGCAGGAAAAACGCAGGCGTATCCCAGGCTGTCGAAGCTCAACGTGGCGCCGATGGTCATGCAGATGATCCCTGTGAACGCGCCGAGGTAAGGAACGAAATTCAGCAGCGCGACCATCACGCCCCACATCACCGGGTTGCGCAGACCGAGCAGGCCAACAGCGGTTCCGACGGCCAATCCGAGGCAGGCATTAATTGCAGTGATCGTAAGTAGATAGCGCGAGACCTGGGATTCAATGTCCTGCGCAATGCAGACGGCCGTCTTCTTATCTGAGAGCGTGGGTAGCAACCTGACCAGCTTGGCGATGAAGACCTGGTCATAGACAAGCAGGAAATACAGCAAAATCACCAGGAAAACAGCGGAGGCGATAAATTCCGGTGTGCGCGTAACAAACGTCTCGGTGATGGGATGCCGCTTCACTTCGACGGCCTTAGTCTCCGCATTAGTTGTGGCAAGCTTCTCGATTTCGCCGGTGGCCTGTGTGACTTGGGCAACCGATTTCTTTACCGGAATGAGCTTGTGTTGCAGTTCCGCAAAACCAGCCGGTCCCTTCTCAAGCCATCCCGCGGTGGGAGTGGCCAGCGCGGAGATTCCCCAGCCTACAAGTGCAAGAAGTCCGAGAAGGATAAACGCGGAGCTCACCGCCAGCGGAATCTTTAATTTGGCGAGTCCACGCACTATCGGCCTTAACAGATAGCTGAGCATCAGTGCAAGAATCACCGGCAGTAGGACGGAACGCATGAAATAGATTGTGTAGAAGAGCGCCAGAATGAATAGACCAGTGAGGGCGATCGACCTGACATCGAAAGGCCGCTGCAACAGCTCCGCGACGCGTAATCGGGCGCGCGATTCCACCTTCTCCTCTTCACGCTCTTCAGCTGAGGCATCGCTGCGCGATTCGATTTTTACGGCGGACAAACTCATCGCTGCTCACGAATGCGACGGCACAGACCGATAATTCTCAGTTCGTCCTGCGAGGCTCGCGACCATCGCAATGAGCTCTGATGGTTCAACCGGTTTGGCGATGTGCATTTGAAAGCCGTTCAAGATCGCTCGCCTGCGATCTTCAGACCGTGCAAATGCTGTGAGCGCGATTGCAGGAACTTTGCCGCCTTCCTCATTCTTCAATTGACGCACCTTTCCTATGGATTCGTAGCCGTCTTCGTTTGGCATACCGATATCCATGATCAGGACGTGTGGTTTTGTTTTGCGGAGGAATCGAAGGGCAGCCGCTCCGGAATCCGCCGTTTCGACTTGGGCTCCGCAGGCGCTCAAAATGCGCTTAATGAGATGGCGCGCGTCGGCTTCATCGTCCACCGCAAGTACCCGCACACCGTGCAGATCGAGCATCTCCCCATCGGGTTCCTGGGTCACCGCGCGCGGATGCCGGCGGTTCGGGTCCGCTTCGATGTTCATGACCATTGGTAAAGCAATCGAGAATGTCGATCCTCTGTCGGGGCCGGGGCTTTTGGCGCGAACGCTGCCACCGTGGAGCTCTGTCAGATTTTTCACAATGGCCAAACCGAGGCCGAGGCCACGCTGTTCGCGTGTGGTCGAGGCATCGGCTTGACGAAATCGATCGAAGACATAGGGCAGAAAATCTGGAGCGATGCCGCTCCCGGTATCATGAACGCTGATTTCAAGGTGTGAATTGACGCGTTCCAGAACGACATGCACACGGCCTCCCTTGGACGTGAACTTGAGCGCGTTCGTAAGCAGATTCCACAGTATCTGTTGCAAACGGGCCGGATCACCCGAAACCGGACCGGCCAGCGGGTCGAGCACGGAGGTGAGGCGAATTTGTTTGGCTGCCGCCGTCGGTTTGACTGTTTCAATGGCGGAATTGATAACGGACAGAAGGTCAACCCGTTGCACGTCCAATCGCACCTTGCCCGAAATAATGCGGCTCATGTCGAGCAAATCTTCGATGATTTTGGTTTGCGCCCGCGCGTTGCGCTCGATGACTTCCAAACCTTCCGCGATCTCCAGCGGATCATCGCTAGTCCGCAAGATGTTGGCCCACCCGAAAATCGCATTGAGCGGTGTGCGAAGCTCATGTGAAAGGATGGCGAGAAACTCGTCTTTCATGCGTGCTTCACTTTCCGCTCTCTCCAGCGCCTGGCGTTCGCTCGCCAGCAACTGTTCGCGTTCAATTTCGGCCTGCTTGCGCTCGGTGATGTCGCGGGCAATTTTTGATGCGCCGACAATCGTGCCGTTCGCATCAGTGATCGGAGAGACTGACAACGAAACCTGCACCAACGTGCCGTCTTTGCGGCGACGAACGGTTTCGTAATCATCGATGGATTCTCCCCGGCGAATGCGCTCCAGAATACCCGGTTCTTCATTGAACCGTTCCGGCTGCATCAGCATCGTGACCGGCTGGCCAATCGCTTCCTGCGCCGTATAACCAAAAAGTCGTTCGGCGCCACGATTCCAACTGGTGATGATGCTGTTGAGGTCTTTACCAATAATTGCATCATCCGAGGACTCGACAATCGCGGCCAGGTGCGCCTCAGCTTTTTGCGCCTGGCGGCGCTCGGTAATATCGCGAAAGCTCCAGACTCGACCGATGTTTTGCTCTTCCGCGCGTTGGATTTTGGAGTAGCGCTCAACAATCCTACCGTCGATTGTTTCGAGGATGTCGAAGGTTTCCACTGGTTTGTTGAGATAGACTTCAGCGATTCGCTCGCGAAACGCTTTCGGGTTCGCGAATTGTTTGCTGGTGATCTCCTGCAATTTTCGATGTTCGCGCGAGTCGATCACTTCCGATGGGATACCCCACATTTCGATCAATTTTCGATTCCACGTGATCACTCGTTCGTTTTCGTCCGTGACCAGAATAGCGTCCGCACTTGACTCCAGTGTGGCGCTCAACATCGAAAGCGAATGCGTCAGCTCCACGCTCTTTCGCTCCAATGCTTCCTTCGTGTGAATCAATTCCTGCTCCGCGCGGCGGCGCGCAACGAGAACCGCATTCGCAGTCTGAAGCGCGACCGACTTGAGCAACTCTTCTTCCTTCTGTTCCATTAATTTCTCCCGAGAATCTCGGCGGCCATTTCCGTGCCGACGACGCGCGCCCGGATTTTGGCAAACGCTACCTCCCGCGGCGTCGATGTATCATCGCTGAACGGCGAAAAGCCGCAGTCGTCGGTCGTTCCGAGTTGCTCGAGTGGAATGTACTTCGCCGCTTCGAGCACGCGATTGCGCACTTCTTCCGGCGCATCAATGTGCGGATCAATCGGCGCCACAACGCCGACGAAAATGCGATGCTCCGGTTTCATGCATTTGCGGATTGTTTTTAAAACGCGGACCGGGTCTTTCTCCGCTGCGAGCGCAATGTAGAAATTACCCGCGTTTAGCTCGAACAAACTCGGCAGCAGCTCGGCGTAATCGACATCGGCACTGTGAGTCGAATCGCGATCCGAACCGGGACAGGTATGAACCCCGATGCGTTTGCGCTCTTCTTTGGAAAAGCGTGAAAGCGCAAGATTATTCAAGTCGATAAAGCTGTTCAATAGATGCCCGGAAGGATCAATCTTGATTGCCAGCCGTCCCTCTGTGAAATCGATCTGCACATTGTGCGCTCCGTTTTCGAGACAACTCCGAACCTCTTTTTCGTGTTCCGCCAATAAATCGTCGATGAATTGTTCGCGAGGATAGCCAGTAATGCCCCTGGCGGGATACATCAGGCTCAGCGCGGATGGTGAGATGACTGCCAGTTTCACCGGCTTTGTTGCGTAGCGCTTTGCGAACTCAAGAAAACTGCTGGCGTATCGTTTGTAACGAAAAGGCCCCGAAACGAGTCGCGGCCACCGGCGGACATGGCTGACAAACGGAAGCTGGAAGCCGTCGGGGGCGACGTTCGGAAGCCCATCTACACAGTATGTGCCGAAGTTATGGTACTTTCTTTGTTCGCCGTCGGTAATTACTGGTGAGCCTGTTGCCTCAAAATTTTCAATCGTATCGCGGATCGCTTCCTCATACATTGGCTCCAGGGT
>DATBDI010000422.1:0-2256 GCA_036270025.1 Candidatus Udaeobacter sp.
GCTCAATTCACCGGCAGCAGCGTTACCGTCAATATAGTCGTAGTCGTAGGTATGTGAGTTCATTTCCGGTCTCCCGTGGGTCCAAAACGCTCCGTCCTGATCTTGTCAGCGGAGTTGCCAGAGGCGCTAAGGAAGCCAACAGCACTTTCTACGAATGGTGTAGGGCCGCAAACGTAGCAAGTGGGGGCAAGATTTGAGGGCCAGGTCACGTCCGCGATCAGAGCGCCGTCGATGCGGCCGGGCGGTCGCGGCCAATCCTTCGGAGGAATTCGTGTGTACGCGTAGGTAAGGCTCACTTTATTGTAGCAATCTGATAGCGCTAGGAGATCATCGCGGTAAAAAACCGCTCCCGGTTCGCGCACGGAATACAATAATCGAAACGGCGCGGTACTGCCCGTCGACGCACGCGAGCGAATCATAGCCATGAGTGGAACAATGCCGGACCCCCCTGCTATGAGCTGGATCGGCTCAGTTTGTTGAGTGCGCCACACGAACCAGCCACCGATCGGACCTCGCAACTCCAAGCGATCGCCGACTGCGAGTTCTTGTGTGAGATAGGGCGAGACTTCGCCGTTAGGCAGTCGTTCGACGGTTAGTTCAACGCGCTTTTCAGCGTTCGGCGCAGAGGCGATAGAGTATGATCTAACCGCAGAGTATCCATCCGAGGCCGTCAAACGCACGTCAACGTGCTGGCCCGCGATGTGACCAGGCCAATCTGGAACCTTGAGTGTGATCGTCCGTGCCGTCGCCGTTTCGTCCTGTAGAGCAACCACTGTTCCGACTCGCCACATCATTCGTCGCCCGAATAACGCTGCTCCCGCCATGGGTCCCCATAAATATGGTAGCCGAGACTCTCCCAAAAGCCGGGTTTGTCGTGTGACATCAGCGTCAAGCCCTTCACCCATTTGGCGCTCTTCCACAAATACAGATGGGGGACAAGAAGCCGTGCAGGTCCGCCGTGTTCCGGTGCAAGATCTTTCTTGCCAAAACGGAACGCGATCCACGCCTGCCCGTTCCTGAGGTCCTTCAAGGGCAGGTTAGTGGTGTAGTCACCGTATGAACGCGCCATTGCGTAAGAAGCATCTGTCTTCACGTCTGCAAGCATGGTGTCGACCGAAACGCCCTCCCAGGATGTTCCGAGTTTCGACCATCGCGTAACGCAGTGCAGATCAACCGTGAAGGTCTGAGTGGGCAAGTCACGAAACGACTTCCAGTCCCATCGTCGCAGAACATTCGTGCCGTCGTCGATCACAAATTCCCATTGGTCGAGTGGGATGCGTGGCGTCGGTCCTGCGGACAAAACAGGGAAGTCAGTAGTTAGGTACTGCCCTGGTGGTAGCTTTGCATCTGACGCGCTGCGTCGACCGGAAAAGCCTCGTGAGATAATCCCCATTTACACTTCTCCCTACCTGATCAAGGTATTGGACTCCTTTGCTAATCCGTCCTTCTCGATGACAAACTTTGCGATTTGATCGACACCTTCGCCGCTCTTAAAATTCGTAAAAACGAAGGGTCGCTTGGCGCGCATTCTCAGCGTATCCGCTTCCATGACACCCAGATTTGCACCTACTAGAGGAGCCAAATCTATTTTGTTTATGACGAGAAGATCGGAGCGCGTGATCCCAGGGCCACCCTTGCGAGGTATTTTTTCACCTTCCGCGACGTCGATCACATAGATCGTCAAGTCCGCCAGCTCGGGGCTGAAGGTTAGCGCAAGATTATCGCCACCCGACTCGACAAAGCATAATTCTGCATTTGGAAATTTCCGGTTCATGTCTTCAATGGCGGCAAGGTTCATGGAAGCATCCTCGCGAATCGCCGTATGAGGACAGCCGCCTGTCTCGACGCCCATATTACGCGGAGCGTTCACGCTATCGAAGTTAGTGTTGTTCGTGATCGGATCTCCCGCTCAGTTTCGTAATCGATTCAGAAGCTTGTCCAACGTGAATCGGTCAGGCTCCCAGAACGCCAGTAAGAATGCTGCAGCGGCTGCCGAGAAGACCGAATAGTCGAATGGCGCCTTGATGCCAAGACCTATGACCATGCCTATAGCAAATAACAAAAGGAGAAAACCCGAGAGGACGGAGGTCATTCGTATTTTGAAGCCTGCGATAAGCAATATCCCAAAGAGGGTCTCCGCGACGGTAGCTGCCCACGCAAACGACACTGTCGATGAACTGGGGAAGAGAGACGTCACCGCGCCCGTGTACTCCACGAAATGAGCGAAATTTCCCCAGGATACGTTCTTTGCTCCAT
>DATBDI010000423.1:0-2241 GCA_036270025.1 Candidatus Udaeobacter sp.
TACGGTTGTGCCCGCCACGACGTCAGCCGAGGAAGTGCTCGCTCTTAGTGTCGATGGAATTTTTCTCTCCAATGGACCGGGTGATCCGGCAGCGCTTCCCTACGCCCACAAAGCCGTACACGATTTGATGGGCAGGAAGCCCATTTTCGGAATTTGCCTGGGGCACCAGATTCTTGGCTTCGCCTTCGGCGGGTCGACTTTCAAATTGAAATTCGGCCATCGCGGCGCGAATCAGCCGGTAAAAGATTTGCGCACCGGCAAAGTGGCTATTACCGCGCAAAATCACGGGTTTGCGGTGGATTCGGCAACGCTTCCATCCGATGTGGAAGTCACGCACATTAATTTGAATGACGGCACGGTCGAAGGAATGCGTCACAAGCAATTGCCGATTTTCAGCGTGCAATATCATCCCGAAGCTGCGCCCGGGCCACATGACGCCACCTACTTCTTCGATCAGTTCGCTGAGCTGATCGAGAAACAGAAGTAATGACGAAAGGTCCGAATCAGGTCGCGTTTTCGACATTCGTCATTAGATCATTCCTTCGTCATTAGACATTCGTCATTCGTCATTTTCTGGCTGTGATTCATTGACCAGCGGGCCGCGCAGCCCAGATTCGTCTCATGTTTGATTCAACGATTAATAAACCTACCCTCTTGAGAGTTGCGGTGACTGCGATCTTCATTGCAGGTCTGGCGTGCGCGCCACTGGCGATCGCGCAAGAACACGAGCACGGCGGCGACGCGGGTGCTTCTAAAGAAGTGACCGGCGAAGTGGTCGATATGATGTGCTACGTCGATCACAATGCCGTCGGCGAGAAACATGGCCAGTCCTGCGGGGCAAAGTGCATCAAGAGTGGCGGGCCGGTTGGCATCGTAAGCGATGGAAAAGCATATCTGGTGGTTGGCGAACACAAGCCAATCAACGATCAACTCGCCGAGTACTGTGGTAAGAACATCACTGTTAAAGGCAAACTGGCTGAGCGTGGCGGCATCGCCATGATCGAGAACGCCGAGGTCGTTAAGAAATAATTGATTTGTCATCCCGAGCCGCGAAGACGGCGAGGGACCTCACAGTTGAAGTGGTGGAGGCACACTAGTTAACCAGCGTGCTCAATCAGCTGTTGTGAGGTCCTTCGCTCCGCTCAGGATGACACGCGTTCACTTATAGTACGGGCGCAACGAAGGCCGCAGCTTTCCCACTTTAAGGGCGGTTTCAATTTGCGAATCAGAGACCGGCGCGTCGGACAACTTTCGAATCTCTCGTGCCTCAAGCGCGGCAATTGGCAATCCATCTCGAAACAAAATGCGGTTTGTTGTAAAGGCGGTAATTCGCGGTCCGGGCGTCAAAATTCCCTGCAAATTCAATGGATCGGCCGCGCTGAGCGTGATCAGTTCACCAGTTGGCGGCGCTTTGCGTATCGCGCGCAACGATCCGATAGCTTCGGGCAACGCGAACTGTTCGCCGCTGATTCCTCCGATAAAGTAGCCACCGCGAATTTCTCCGCGCGCTTCCCATCGGCGATAAATTCGCCCGAGTTCGTACCAACTGGCGGCAAGCGTTTCGCGCGCCAGCAATCGGCGAAATACCACGCCATAACGTTGCAGCAATACCCGCGCGAATTTTTCAACAGCCGTTTCGTGTGCCGAAGTTTCGGCGCCATTCCCCGAGACCGCGGACGTGATGTGCGGCCCACGCAGCAACGACCAGCGGCCGGCGAATTCAATACTCGCCACATGTGTTTTGCGCCTCCGCTTTCCAATGTTTCGACCAAATGTGGGCCGCTTGTTTGATGGAACAAGAAGCGCGCGTAATCCGTCGAATCCGTCCGAAGTAACCACTCCGAGTGCGGCAAGCTGTGACAAAGCCTCCTCAACCTGCGACGGCAGCAGACCAGTGCGCCGGACAAGTTCAGCGAAGAAGAGGGCGCCACCGGTTTGTAGCGCTTCCAGGATAGCTCGACTCCCTGCTGAAAATTTGAGGGGAGAGTTCAACTCTGTGACGGTTAACCAGTGGTCGATATTTTCCCGCTGATACAGCGCAATAGGACTCGTCCGCAATGGAGCAATTGCGCGTGCATTTGGATTTTGCGGCGCACTTAAGCGTCCCCAGCCGACTCGACCAGAAAAGCACAAGCGGTCGAGCCATTCGGGATCGTAATCGCCAACGCGCGCTGGCAGGACTGCTGATTCCCAGGACGCAAGCGGCAGTTCATACGCATCCAATTGCTCCAGAACCGATTG
>DATBDI010000424.1:0-7518 GCA_036270025.1 Candidatus Udaeobacter sp.
CTCGTTCCCGAAGACATCCGTTGGATCCCGGCAAACACGGAAGGAAGCGTTGAGAAAATTTTGATCTGGCCGGGAACAAAAGTCGGACCCGGTGACGTTATATTAGAGTTGACGAGCCCCGAATTGGAACAGAGCGCGCACGATGCGGAATCAAAAGCGACCGCAGCGGAGGCAGAGCTTACGACTATGCGCGCGACTTTGCAGCGCGAATTGCTTGAACAGGAATCGAAAACAACCGTGGCGCACTCGGCGTACGAGCAGGCGAAAATGGAACGCCAAACGAACGATCAGTTGGCAAAGAACGGTCTCGTCGCCGAGCTCGTTTACAAAACTTCGAAGATTAAAGAAGAGGAATGCCAGAAGAGCGATGAGATCGAGCAAAAGCGCTTGGCATTTGCGCGCGATTCGATCGAGCCGCAGCTGGCCTCGAGACAAGCCGCAGTCGATCAAGCCAAACAATTGGCGAAATTGAGACTCGACCAAGTTGAAGCGTTGCATGTGAAAGCCGGAATGTCCGGGGTGTTGCAGCAATTGCCGGTGCAAATCGGCCAGCGACTCAAAATAGGGGACAATCTCGCGCGCGTGGCTGATCCAACGAAATTAAAGGCGCAAGTCAAGATTGCTGAGACCCAGGCGAAAGATATTCAGATTAGTCAGAAAGCGGTAATCGACACTCGCAATGGTACGGCGAATGGTCATGTTACGCGCGTCGATCCAGCAGTGGAGCAGGGGACCGTAACCGTCGAGGTCGCCTTCGATGAGCCGCTGCCGAAAGGCGCTCGACCCGATCTCAGCGTGGACGGAACAATCGAGCTCGAACACCTCGATGACGTCGTTTATGTGGGCCGGCCAGCATTCGGCCAGGAGAACAACACGGTCGGAATGTTTAAGCTCGTCAATGGCAACGGGGAAGCAGCGCGCACACCGGTCAAACTTGGTAAAAGCTCGGTCAACACGATTGAGATTCTAAGCGGCCTCCAACCGGGAGATCAGGTGATTCTCTCCGATACCAGCGCATGGGATGGGCACGAACGTATTCGACTCAACTAATCAGCAATCAGAAATCAGTAACTCGAATCATGAACAACGGATCAGATCCTCTCATACGACTAAACAGCGTGACGAAGGTGTTTCTCACTGACGAGGTAGAAACGCATGCGTTATCCGGTATCCACCTGGACATTCGGCCTGGCGAATATGTTTCCATAGCTGGACCATCGGGCTGCGGCAAGACCACCTTGCTGTCAATTCTTGGGTTGCTCGATACTCCTTCGGACGGCAGCTACTCGCTGAAGGGACACGAAGTTGCCAATCTTTCGTTCGCCGACCGCGCGCGGATTCGCAACCGCGAAATCGGTTTCATTTTTCAAAGCTTTAATCTCATTGGCGATCTCAGTGTCTTTGAGAACGTTGAGTTACCACTGACTTATCGCGGAATGGGCGCCAGCGAGCGCAAGTCGTTTGTCACCGGAGCTCTGGAGCGCGTGGGAATGGCACATCGCGCAAAGCATTTGCCAAGTCAGCTCTCCGGCGGCCAACAACAACGGGTGGCTGTCGCCCGGGCTCTGGCGGGCAGGCCGGCCATTCTGCTGGCAGACGAACCCACGGGCAATCTTGATTCGCGCAATGGCGAAGCGGTGATGCAACTGCTCAAGGAATTGCACCAGAACGGGGCCACCATTTGCATGGTCACACATGACGAGCGCTTCGCTCAGCATGCCGATCGCACGGTTCACTTATTTGATGGCCGTGTCGTTGAAGACAGAATCGCCGCCTAGAGGCTTATGAATGATCTAAGATTTGCGTTGCGCCAGCTCCGCAAATCTCCCGGATTTACTTTTCTCGCGGTGCTCACGCTCGCAGTCGGCATCGGCATGAACACCGCTATTTTCAGTTTAATACAGGACCTTTTCCTGCGCGGCCTGCCCTTTTCCGAACCGGAGCGTGTCGTGCGCATTTACGGCGAGTCGAAAGAGCGGGATTTGAAACAGATGCCGTCTTCAGTGCCGAAGTTCTGGCATTACCGCGACGGACAAACCGTTTTCTCGAGCATCGCGGCGGATTGGGGCAACGGCTTCATCATAACCGGATTGGGAGATCCGATTCAATTACTTGGCGGCAACGTCACCGCCAACTATTTCGAATTGCTTGGCATCCATCCTATTCTTGGCCGCAATTTTTTGCCTGAGGAAGAGAGCAAAGGAGACGTCGTGATGGTGACGGAGAGTTTCTGGCGCAAGCGGTTCAACTCCGACCCGATGATCCTCGGCCGCAGCATCACACTGAACGGAGTGCCCACCACCATCATCGGCGTGCTGCCGAACCTGCCGATTTCGTGGTTCGGACGTGACTCGGAGATTTTTGCGAACAAACCGTTCGAGCCGCCGAGTCTGACGAAGGAGCGATTGATGCGCGGAGTGAGCTTCATGCGTGTGACCGCGCGTTTGAAGCCTGGCATTTCGAGCTTACAGGCGCAGGCGGCGATGCCGGCATTATTCCAAAGCTACAAAGAGCAACATCCGGAAACGGCCGACAACACCTGGTCCCCGTACCTGGTCTCAGCAGCAGAAGATGTCACTGGAGATTTGCGTCCGGCTTTCGTCACACTGCTCGCGGCAGTGAGCGCGGTATTGCTCATCGCATGCAGCAACGTCGCGAATCTGTTGCTAGTGCGTTTCACGGGACGCAAGCGCGAGATCGCATTGCGCATGGCGCTCGGCGCGGAGCGGCGCGGAATCGTGCGCTTATTCGTGTTCGAAAGCACCCTGGTCAGCGTGATCGCGGGCGTGATTGGATTGTGTCTGGCGCTCTGGACGGTGTCGGTGGTTCCGAAATTGGCTGGTCAAAACATTCCGCTCGAAGGCGAAGTAAAACTGCAATTGCCCGTGCTCATTTTCACGCTGGGACTATCGCTCATCACTGGTCTGCTCATGGGCCTCTACCCGGCGTGGCAAAGCTCGCGCGCCGATCTGGTCGATGGGCTTAAGGAGGGCGGACGCGGAACGAGTGGCAGTCGCGGTCAACATCGTTTCCGCCGCGGTTTGGTCGCTGGGCAAGTTGGTTTGTCGGTCGTGCTCCTGGCCGGGGCCGCGATGCTGGTTTCCAGTTTTGTCCGGCTCAGCCGGCAGGAAGCAGGTTTCCGCTCCGAACGCGTCTGGACGGGAGGCATCGGATTGCCGCCAGCGGGATATCCTGATCCGGCTTCGCGGGCTCGTTTTGCCGAGCGCTTGCAAACAGAATTGCGGACCGCGCCCGGAGTCGAAGCCTCTGCCATCGCGGATGCTGTTCCGCTCTCCGGAAATTCTTCGCGAGCGCCTTACGCGCGCGCGGACGGGAACCCAGTCCCGGTCAACGAGCGGCAACTTGGGCTGACACGAAGCGTTTCGCCCGGCTATTTTCGCGCCCTCGGGATCCCGCTCCTGGCCGGTCGCGATTTCACTGAGCAGGACAAACTCGATTCTCCTCTGGTGGTGATCTTGAGCAATTCGACAGCCAAAAAACTTTTTCCGAATGAAAATCCGATTGGCCGCCAGATTCTTTTCGGCACAGAAAACGGTAACGGTCTTCCGGCGGAAGTGATCGGTGTAGTGGGCGATGTGCGTTCACAGCAGCTCGCCAAAGCGAACGACGTCGAGTTTTATCGGCCGTGGCCGCAGCGCAGTTTTTCGTTTTGCAACGTGCTGGTGCGTAGCGCAACCAAACCAGAGGCAACGTTGGGAATTGTTCGGTTGGCCCTGAACAAGATCGACAATGGATTGCCGATTCTGCAACCAAACACGCTAGATGCGATCGTGACGCAATCGTTGGGCCAGGAGCGACTGACGATGACGTTACTCGGTGTTTTTGCCGGCATCGCCTTGTTGCTCGCAGTCGTTGGAATTTATGGCGCCGTTGCTTACACAGTCGAACAGCGCACCGGCGAAATTGGTGTGCGCATGGCGCTCGGCGCGCAGACACAGGATGTATTGCGTCTGGTCGTGCGGCAGGGGATGAATCCGGTCATCCTCGGTTTGATTATCGGTTTGGCCGGAACATTTGCCGTCGGTCGCTTGCTGACCGCGCAGCTTTACCAGATTTCGCCCTACAATCCGTTGTTGCTTGGCGCGACCGCGATCGTGCTCGTGCTTGCCGCGCTGCTCGCTTGTTTGATTCCCGCGCGTCGCGCCGCGCATGTCGATCCAATCCAAGCGCTGCGCACCGAGTGACATGAACGATCTAAAACTCGCTTTTCGCCAGCTTCGCAAATCGCCAGGGTTCACTTTAGTCGCCGTCCTAACACTCGCGCTCGGGATCGGCGCGAACGCCGCGATCTTCAGCATCGTCAACGCCGTCTTGCTCCGGCCGCTGCCTTATCCTGATGCCAACCGGATCATGGTCCTGAACGAATCGTCCGGGCCGGGACAGGACTATTCGGTCGCGCTCCCGGATTATCTTGATTGGCAAAAGGACAACATCGTTTTTGAACATCTCGCCGCGACTCATAAGGAATCGCGCAATCTCAGCGGAATTCCGGGACGCGACCCGGAGCGCGTTTCATGCGCGGCGGTCACGCGAAACTTTTTCAACGTCATCGGACTGCCGCCGCAGATCGGGCGGACGTTTAGCGAAGAGGAAGATATAGTTGGGGCGCCACCGGTGGTCGTCATTAGCGATCGGCTTTGGCAGCGCGCGTTTAATCGCGACGCAAAAATTCTCGGCCAGGCAGTCACGCTTCACAATCAGAGTTACACCGTGATCGGCGTCATGCCGCGGCAAGTGACGTTACCGCAGGATACGGATGTCTGGCTGTCGATGATGCGACGCAGCAACAACGGCGTGTGGATGTCCCGAATGGTCCATCCAATGATTTATGTTTGGGGCAAGCTCAAGCCCGGCGTGACGGTTGAGCGGGCACGGACGGAAATCAAGGGGATCGCGGCGCGTCTGGAGAAAACGTATCCGGATACAAACCGCGGAGAAACAGCCGTCGTTAGGCCGTTGCTTGATAATCTGGTCGGCAAGTACCGGACGAATCTCGGACTGCTGCTCGGAGCTGTCGGTCTGGTTCTGTTAATTGCTTGCGCCAATCTAGCCAATCTGTTCGCCGCGCGAGGTGCGGCGCGAGCGAGAGAATTCGCGATCCACGCCGCAGTCGGAGCGACCCGCGGCCAAATCATCAAAAAGCTTTTGGCCGAAAGTTTTTTAGTAGCGCTTCTTGGCGGAGCGCTTGGCTTTTTGTTTGCGGTTTGGGTTCGCAACGGATTAGTCGCGCTGAGTCCGGTGGACGTTTCTCGGTTTCAAGAAGTTTCCTTTGATCTGCGTGTGCTGGGATTCACCTTTCTGGTCGCATCAGTCACCACGGTGCTTTTCGGATTATGGCCGGCATGGCAGACCTCGCACGCGGACGTCCAAGTTGCATTGAAAGAAGGGTCTTCAGGGAGTGGCGATCCGCCATCGGCTAAACGTGCTCGGGATTGGCTGGTGATTAGCCAAATTGCACTCACCATCACTTTGTTGGTCGCGGCAGGCTTCGTTCTCAAAAGTTTTTCGCGGCTGCAATCGCTCTCGCTAGGTTACGAGCCGCGCGCTCTCTTCACCGCACGTTTCGAGTTGCCGTGGCGTGTCTACAACAACCACGAAAAGATCGACGCATTCGCCAAAGCACTGCTCGACAAAGTGCGCACGATTCCTGGTGTGCAAAACGCGGCGATCAGTTCGAACGGGCCGCTCATGGGCGGCTGGCAAACTGGCTTTTGGCGCGAAGAGAACCCGCGCCCGCAACCTTCAGATATGTTGAACAGCGATCTTGAGGTGGTCGGCGGCGATTATTTTCAGACGCTCAAAGTGCCGCTTGTTCGCGGCCGTACGTTCAACGAGCGCGACACAAAAGATTCACCGCGGGTCATTATTATCGATCAAGCGATGGCCGAACAATATTTTCCGGGCGAAGATCCAATCGGCAAGCGCCTAGGAGTTGACGCCGGCAACGACAATGAGGGCTGGGTCATGAGCGAGATCGTCGGCATCGTCGCGAAAATGCGTTTTCACGCGGTTGACGAAATGGCCCCGCTACCGGTGATCTACTGTTCGTTAGGGCAGGCCCAGCGAACGAGCCTCACGCTTTTCATAAGATCGACAATGGCCTCCGCGTCGCTCGAGCGCGCGATTCACGACGCCGCAACCTCGGTCGATCCCTCGCTACCGGTGTTCGATGCGCGTCCGATGACCGATCGCGTGCGCGAAACTTGGGGAAGCCATCGCCTGCTCACTTTTCTTTTCTCTGTCTTTGCCGGACTCGCGCTTACGCTCGCGACCATCGGCCTCTACGGGCTGCTCGCTTATACCACGCTCAAACGGGTCCGTGAAATCGGCATTCGACTGGCACTTGGCGCGCGCCCGGCTCAGATTCGCGCGCTCGTTCTTTCGCAGGGTCTGAAGTTGCTGTTGATCGGTTCGGCGTTTGGTTTGGTTGCAACCGTTGCCCTGTCGCGCGCATTGCAAAGCGTGCTTTTCGACGTGAGGGGGATCGATCCGCGAATTTATCTGGGCGTCGGCGCGCTTCTCTTCGCCGCGACGTTTTTCGCTTCATGGGTCCCGGCCCGGCGCGCGTCACGCGTCGATCCCATCGTTGCGTTGCGAACCGAATGATATGAACGATTTAAAACTCGCTTTTCGCCAGCTTCGCAAGTCGCCGGGATTCACTCTTGTCGCGGTGGTCACGCTGGCGCTTGGGATCGGTGCGAACACCGCCATCTTCAGCGTGGTTAACGCGGTGTTGTTAAAGCCACTGCCGTTTCCGTCGCCGGATCGGCTTGTTGCTATTGGCAGCATTAATCTGAAGGACCCGGACAGATCCCATCAGTTCAACTCGCTTTCTTATCCGGACTTCTTCGATTTCCGAAATCAAAACCGGACCTTCGACTACATGTCGGTCTATCGCGGTGGCAGTTATGCGCTCGTTAACGAACAAAGTGCGCAAAATGTCCAACGGTTAACGGTCAGTGCGGATTTCTTCGACGTCCTCGGCGTGAAGCCGGCGATCGGCCGCGCGTTTGTTCGCGAGGATGAACAAGCCGGAGGCGGACCGGGAGGATTTAAGGTTATTCTCACTCACGACTTGTGGATGCGGCTCTTTAATGGAGATAAGGCCGCGATCGGTCGCATACTGCGCATCCAGGGCCATTCCTACACCGTCATCGGAATCATGCCGCGCGGATTTCAATTTCCTTTCGAAACGCCGGCCACCGAAATGTACGTCACGTTTGCCGAGGACGCAGCGAACGCGGACGGAACGAAGCCGAACACAGAACAGCGCGGCAATCACATGCTTTTGGCATTTGGCCGGCTTAAACCGGGCGTGAACGTGGCGCAGGCCGAAGCCGATTTGCGAACGATCGCGGCTGCGTTGGAAAAACAATATCCGGACACGAACACGCAATTTGGTGCCGCCGTCGCCCCGCTTCGCGATGAGATGATTGGGGACGTGCGCACCGCGCTTTACGTGCTCTTCGGTGCCGTCATTTGCGTATTGCTGATCGC
>DATBDI010000425.1:0-4330 GCA_036270025.1 Candidatus Udaeobacter sp.
GCCTTCATCGAATACTGGCCACCTTCAAACGACAGCAAGAAATTGCGGCTGGCGGTGAAGGATTTGATCGACATGAAAGGCGTGGTGACCACGGCCGGTTCCGAATTCCTCGCCAAGCACGCCTCGCCTGCAAAACGCGATGCGAAATGTTTGGCAATCGCGCGCCAAAGTGGAGTGCAATTTGTTGGAAAGACGAATTTGTCCGAGCTGGCGGTGGCGGTTTCCGGCATGAATGCGTACTACGGCACCCCGCGAAATCCATTAGATCGAGGGCGCATTCCAGGTGGTTCGTCCAGCGGGTCCGCGGTGGCGGTAGCAAACGATGAGGCTGACGTTGCGTTCGGCACCGACACAGCAGGTTCGATTCGCGTGCCGGCCGCCTGCTGCGGAGTCGTTGGTTTGAAGACCACCTTCGGGTTGGTCCCGATCGATGGCGTATATCCAATTGCTCCGAACCGGCTCGACACAATTGGACCCCTGGCCAAAGACATCGGCGGCACAGTCCGGGGCATGGACTTGCTGCAGGCTGGATTCTCAGGGCGCTATCGACAAGCGGTAGCCGCCAAACCTTCAGCCAACGGACTTCGAATCGGGCGCGTCTATGTGGAAGGAACGAACCCCAACGTGGATCGCGCAGTGGATGACGCCTTGGCAGCGACTGGATTCAAGGTCATAAACCTGGGTTCCGAATTTACCGAAAAGTGGATTCAGGCTCAAAAGGACGCAGCGACGGTGGCTGCGGTGGGTGCTTGGCTTTATGACCAAAAATTCAAAAACGAATCTCAAGTGACTATTCGGACGAAGGCAATCATTGCCCTCGGCGGGGTTCAATATAAGACCGCTTATCCTGAAGCCCTGCGGAAACAAGCTGCGTGGAAATTAGAATTGCGCCGCGCTTTCGAACATGTGGATTTCATCGCGCTGCCGACGCTGAAAAATCTTCCGCCCCATGTTCCGTTCTTTGGTGGCACCGTTGCGTTTGAGGCGCGAGCGCTGGCTTTGCAGAATACGCAGGCCGTGAATTTCGGGGGTGTTCCCGCACTGGCCATCCCGATTCCTATCGCCCACCAATCCGTTCCGCTCACCAGTTTGCAACTGGTCGGTCCGCGATTCGCCGAAGCGGATCTGCTAAATGCCGGGAGACTGGTCGAAGCCGCCGTGAAAAACCGTTAAAACCGGGCCGCCGGCGATTTGCGTGCGCCGCGGCACCAGAATAGCAGACAGCGCGGTTAATCGTCGTCGTCGAGTTTATCCTTAGCCTTCTCCAGAGCATCCTTTCGATGCTCGATCTCTTCTTTCGCAGCTTCCTTCCGATGCTCTCGCTCCTCTTTGAGCGCATGCTTTTCGTCGTGCGTCAGAGGACGCGTTGTTGTCGTCGTTGTATTGGTTTGCTGTCCGGTTTCGGCGGGCACGCTTGTCACCGCAGTAGTCGCGGTTGCCGCCCGTCGCACAACAACTCGAGAGGCCACCAGCCGGTCGCCCGAACCCGTGTACTGGATTGAGAGCGAACTACCGGGCGAGATGCGGTCGATTGCAACTGGGGCTCCAGCTTCGTCAACAATGGTCGTCTGTTTGGTTACAGAGTAACGCAACGGGCTGCTGCCTGATTCGCTCCTGACGACCATTGTCTCGGAGCCCGGAACGTATTCAGTAAATGCGCCGTTTGTCGTGGTCACGGCTGTGGTGGTCTGTGCCAAAGCCTGGCTCGACCAGAGGCAGCTAATGGCCAGCAACGCTGCGCCAAGTGTTATCATTTTTGTGTTCATATCAATGGATTCGTAGCTGAGAGCAGTCCCGGTCTCGCCTTCGGAAGATCAACCGAGAGTTCGGACAAGAAAGCTTTTAAGGGCGGCGCGGAGACCGCGGGGATGCGTTCAGCCGATCTTAGCATAGTGTCCCTGTGCGACGTTCTGATGAAATCTCTAATGTACCGCCTCCTTGCCGTCGCAACGACAGCGTTGCTGTTGGTTGGGGTCGGTTCCGCCGCTGAATCGGGTGACACCCTTGTGGAAAAAGGAAAAACCTTCGAGCGAAAATTTCAGGCTAGCGACGCGTTGCCGCTCTATTTGTCGGCGGAGAAAGTTCAGCCGAAGAATCCGGAACTGCTTGTCCGGATCGCTCGGCAGTATCGCTACCTCATGACGGACGCGTCGGATAACCAAGAAAAACTGCGACTGGGCTACATCGCACTGGACTATTCCACGCGCGCTGCAGCGTGTGGACCAAAGGACTGCGACGCTCAGCTCGCGCCGGCCATCACTCTTGGAAAAATGCTGCCGTACTTGCCTACGAAAGAGCAGGTCTCCGCTTCTCCACGGATCAAGGAATCAGTGGACAAAGCGCTGGCCATCGATTCGCACAACGATACGGCCTGGCATGTTCTTGGCCGATGGAATCGCGTATTGGCAGAGGTCAGCTCGGCGAAGCGATTTGTGGCCGGTGTGATTTATGGCCAACTGCCGAAGGGATCGTTTGAGGAGGCCGAACAGGACATGAAGAAGGCGATCGCGATCAATCCACATCGTCTCATGCACTACATCGAGCTCGGACGGATTTACGCGCAGATGGGAAGGAAAGAAGAAGCGCGCCAATTCATCAACAAAGGTCTGGCGATGCCCGATACCGAAAAGGACGATCCCGAAACAAAGCAACGCGGGCGCGAGACGCTGGCGAAACTTTAGCTTTTCATTAGGGGGTCGGTGTAGATGCGACGCCGGCTTCAACTGCAGCGGGGGTTGGCACTGCTGACCACTCAGGCAAATCCGACAGCCCGCCGCCCATGAAAAGATGATGCCACAGTTGCGTCCCAGCGACCGCCATCAGACCCATCTCGACCGAAAGTCGCGGCAGCGAATCGGGGCGCATTTTACGAAACTCGGTCCGCCATCGAGCAACGGCGGCTGAATCAAAATAGCCGGTTTTGCGGAGTGATTCTTCGCTGAGAAGCTGCGCGACAAAGGGCGGTTCCGGTTCCATGTGAAAGCTGTCCAGCGGCGCACGGAAGATAACTTTGTGCCGACGTGCCACAGATTTTGGCACCCAACGTTCGGCCAAGAGTCGCAGCAGGTGCTTATCCCGAAAACCGCGAAGTCGCCAACGCGGATGCAACTTCGCCAAGAAATCGAAGACATCCTCGTCCAGAAATGGATATCGCACTTCGACTGAAGAATGCATCGCGACGCGGTCGCCCTTGGCTTGGAGGAGATGCCCGGCTAGAAGAACTCGCGCGGCAATCCAGACTCCGCGATGGAGCGGATTCCATCGCCGGGCGCGTTCAATCGGAAAATCCAGTTCGGTCCACGGATTCGTTTGCCCAAGCGCTTCGTGCATGGACTCGCTGTAGAAGCGCAGCTTCGAGATCGCGAGCATTCCGTAGGCATCGATCCAGGCATTCGGACCACCGACCGAATTCTCAACTTCGCGCCGCCAGGCATTGGGAAAATGCGGAACTTTATTCACGCGCAGGTAAGCGTTGCGCGCGACATTGCTGAGACCGAGGCCGGGAATTAGGTCGAGATAACCCATCAATTTTGCCGCCTTGTACCACGGATAGCCGACAAGCCATTCGTCTGCGCCTTCGCCGGTCAGCACTACTTTTTGTCCGCAGCTGTGAACGCGCCCTGACAGTTGAAGCAGGGCGGCGCAGGCTGTGTCGATCACGGGCGCTTCCGCGGCGGTGATCAGTTTTGGATACGTCGCGAGCGCGTCTTCATCGCGGAAATCCTGCACGATCGGCGGCTTGGCGCCGATGTGCCGCGCAGAGAGACTTGCCGCATCGAGTTCGTCAAGCTCCGGCTCGTGCACGCGGACGGTATAGGTGTTGATCGCCGGACCTTTCAGCTTGCAGGCCAACGCCAGGATCATGCTCGAGTCGACACCGCCGGAAAGATAAGAGCCGACTGGAACATCGGCCCGCAATCGTTCCTCGACGGCTTGGAGCAAAAGCGTCTCGAAGTCGTCAACGAGTCGCTTCGGATTTTCACCCCGCTCCTCCGCACCCTGATCGGGAAAATCCATTTCCCAGAACGCCCGCTCCTCCACTGCACTTGCACCATTCCCGTTTGCCGGAGAGACGCTCAGGAAATGGCCGGGCGTGAGAAGTTGGACGCCTTCAAAACAAGTTCGTGGGCCCGGCACGGCCGAAAAAGTGAAAACATGATCGATTCCCCGACGATCCGGCCGCACCGGAACCATGCCTGATGCGAGCAGTCCTTTAATTTCGGATGCGAAAAGAAGCCAGTCCCCTTGCCGCGTCCAGAAAAGCGGCGCGATGCCGAAACGATCGCGTCCGAGTTGGAGTTGGCGTCGTCGCTCGTCCCATAATGCGATG
>DATBDI010000426.1:0-2544 GCA_036270025.1 Candidatus Udaeobacter sp.
GAGATTCTTCGCTTCGCTCAGAATGACATCCCTAGGACGAGTTGTAGCGAACGACAACGCCCGTTCTACCGAGCAGCGATCGACATTGCCTTGGCCGATGCAGTTTGCAGTTCCGATCGCAGCTCTAGTTACATTCGGAACTCATTTGCTGGTTTCGAAAAATGCGCCTCCGGTCGAGACGCATTCGTACATGCTCTTGTTTTGGGAAATTGTCGGCGTCTCAATCATTCTGGCAATTGCGCAACGGTTCTGGGCAGCGTTGCGCCAGTGGATGCGGCACATATGGCCGATCTTTACGGCTGCAATCCTGGCAATCGGTGCTTGGGATGTGATTACGGCGGGCTTGCACTTGCTGCCGCTGCCGTATTTTCCGGGACCTGCGGCGATTTTGCGCAGTCTGATTAGTGATCGCGCGCTTTTGCTCGATAGCACCTGGCACTCGCTCGCTTTACTGTTGAGTGGTTACATGCTGGGCGTGATCGTGGGACTCTTTAGCGGCGTGTGCATCGGCTGGTCAAATTCAGTGCGATATTGGGGAATGCCGCTGCTTAAAGTTGTAGGGCCCATTCCAGCCACAGCATGGATCCCTCTTGCGATGGTTGTAGCCCCTTCAGCAATCGCATCCGCCGCGGGATTAATCGCGCTTGCGGTGTGGTTCCCCGTTACAATGTTGACTGCGTCCGGGATTTCCAATACTCGCGCCTCCTACCTGGACGTGGCTCGAACACTCGGCGCAGGACGCGCCTATCTCATCTTCCGAGTCGCGATTCCAGCCGCGGTTCCGAATATTTTCATCGGCCTATTCATGGGCCTTGGTGCATCTTTTCTCACGTTGGTGGTGGCAGAATCGATCGGAGTTAAATCCGGTCTCGGCTGGTATGTCAGTTGGGCGCAAGGCTGGGCGGAATACGGCAAAGTCTTCGCTGCCCTCATCATCATGGCGGGCTTCTTCTCAACTCTAATGACGCTTTTGTTCAAGGTCCGAGACCGTTTGCTCGTCTGGCAAAAAGGAATTATCAAATGGTAGCAGTAGCTGAGACCGCACCCTCCTCGCTCCGCGTTCAGGACGTCAGCAAAAGCTTTCCGGCGCCTGACGACCCGCTCACGCGTCGACAAGCTCTAAGTGATATCTCGCTGTCGATAGCGCCGGGCGAATTGGTTTCGGTCATTGGCCCAAGCGGCTGCGGCAAGTCGAGCCTGCTTCGGCTCATTGCCGGTCTGGATACTCCCGACTCGGGCGAACTTTTGGTTGGCTCAGACCCAATCAACGAGCCGAGCGCGGAACGTGGTCTCGTTTTTCAAGACCCAAATCTGTTTCCCTGGCTTACGGTTCGTCGCAATATCGAGTCCGGCCTCGTTGCGCGCCGAGTGTTGCGCGAAAAACGAAATGAAGTGGACGAATTCATGCGGCTCGTCGGGCTCGAGGCATTTGCCGATGCTTATCCGCATCATCTTTCCGGGGGCATGGCCCAGCGCGTTGCTCTGGCACGCGCACTCATCAATCACCCAAAGGTTCTCCTCCTCGACGAACCGCTCGGCGCGCTCGATGCCTTCACCCGCATGCGTCTGCAGGACGAAGTGCTGCGGCTCTGGGAAAATCGCCGCACTACAATGCTTCTCGTCACTCACGACATTGATGAAGCCATCTACATGAGTGATCGAATCTTGATCATGACTCAGCGTCCGGGCCGAATCGACCGGGACATCACTAATGCGCTGGCTCGACCACGTGATCGCAGCAGCTCCGAATTTCTTCGCCTCCGCGCAGATATTCTCGAATTTCTCCACTTCGCCGGCGACACGGCGTCATTGTCCGCGTGATGGGCATGCGCCTGCCGGTCGACGAAAGCGGCGCGGCCTAATTCAGTCTGCAATCCGAAATCCGAAATCCAAAACTTAGATGAGCCGGCAGTCGGATTCGAACCGACGACCTGCTGATTACAAATCAGCTGCTCTACCAGCTGAGCTATGCCGGCAAAAAGACGTTAAACGGTTAGAAGAGTTACAGCGTTACAACGAGAACGCCAAAAGAGCTTACTTTGCGAACGATTGCAAGGTCTCAGGCGTCCGGCTGATTATTCCTGGATACGCGAGTAAGCGGAAAGAGGCCCGGCAGTCTCCAAATTCTTGATGACTGTGCTGAGATAAACTGACTCGGGATAAAAGGCTTTGTATTTTGTGATCTCCGCCCGATTCAGAACCTTGAACCCGTAGCGCTCAAACATTTTTTCTCCGCGCCGGCTTTCGAATGTAATGATCTGGCCGTAAACGCGTTTTTCGCCGGACCGATACAGATAACTCAGATAAGCGCTCATGAGCGCACGTGTGGTCGAGACTTTGCGAGCATCCGGCAACAGATTGATGTGGAAATGGGCCGTACGCCGCGGTGCCGCCGGCACTTCGCGCCAGCCATGCACAAGCGTCCAGCGAATGAACCGGCGTGAGCGTTCGTTGTAGCGAAAATAGCGCGTGAGCGCGCGAAAAAAGAGCCAGACGTTTTGATAAAGGGCGTAGAGCTGGTTTTGCAATGGCTTGCGAGAGCCG
>DATBDI010000427.1:0-2449 GCA_036270025.1 Candidatus Udaeobacter sp.
TACACCATCGCCCGAAATAGCTGCCTATCCGCATCGCGATCCCATTCGTACCGTAAAACACTTCCTCTCGATTCAGCCAGTGAATCAGTCGCTGCAGGCCCGGCCGTGATCACCGATATGGAGCTGGCGCAATCGATCGATCGGTTGTCAGAAATCCAGAGGGTGGTGATTACCCTCTTCTACCTTGAAGAGAAGCGCGTTGACGAGGTGGCGCGCATGCTGGGGATGCCAGAGGGAACAGTGAAGAGCCATCTGCACCGGGCGCGTCTCGCGCTTGGCGAGATGATGAAGGAGACGCGATGAATTGCGAAGAGGCTCGAGAAGCAGTGCTGGACTCGCTCGCCGGCCCAATCCGTGCCGAGCTTCATAACCTGATCGAAAATCACCTTACGACTTGTCAGGCTTGTCGCCGGTTTGCCGAAGTTCAACAAGCTCTAGATGTACGCCTGACAGCGTCTGGGCCTCTCCTGTCGCTGAGTTCTGGATTCCGAAGTTCTCTTCGACAGAGAATCAATAATCGACAACTCTCAATTTGGCCAGAGTCCTTGCCAGATATTGCGCATTTAGTAGGATGCGCGCTGGCAATTCTGCTGCTGCTCGTCGTCTTGCCACACTATTCCAGAACGATACTCCTGGCAGGCACGGGGCTCACGGCAGTAACATACTTCCTTCAGGCAGCACTTCGGAGTTCTTTGGAGAGGCTGGAGCATAGCCCGTAGTCGGATCGGGATTGCGCCAAATCGAAGCTGCTCCAAATCGCGAGTGGACGAGGCAGCGTTTATGAGCGTGTCCAGTGCGTTGGCTACTCGAACCCAGAGTCTCCGGTTTGGCCGTCATTCGTTCCAAACCACCGAAACCGTGGGCCAGATGATGCATGGCACAACAAAGATTTCACGTTAACCTCCTTAAAAACATAAGGCCGGGGTTGGCGAGCATGCAGGGCGAACTAATCAGCGGCAAGAAATATCGCCGCCAGTGTCGATTTTCGCCACCTCTGTTCGACTATCTTATGTAGGTAGACAATTTAATCTGTCGAACATACAAAAGGAGATGGTATGAATTGACCACGCTCATTCGGCGGTAGGCTCCAGAAGGGAACTTCTGGAGTAGACAGGCCACAGGCTGGATTTATGCTTGAGGCGCTTGCGACCTCGTAAAGGAGATTAGTCAGACCTGTGAGCCGGAGCGCCACCGTAAGGCCAGAGATGGACCTTGGATAGGAGAATGGTGACCGCCGGAAAGCGAACGTCTACTCCGCTTGGTTCTCAACGTTGCGAAAACGAGGAGAAGGAAATGGAAGCCAAGCGCTACATCGGAATCGATCTGCACCGGAACTGCTTTACGGCGTGTCTCCGGCTGGAGAACGGAAGAGAGTACTTGAAGGAATGGAAACTGGAGGAACTGGCGAAGTTCGCGGAGAAGCTGCGGCCCACCGACCAGGTGGCGGTGGAGGTGACGGGCAACACGCGGCTGTTCCACGACGCGGTGGCGCCGCACGTCGCACGGGTAGTGGCGGTGAATCCCAGCCAGTTCCAAGTCATCACCCATTCGGTGAAGAAGACCGATTGCAATGATGCCCGGAACTTGGCGTTGTACTTGGCCAAGGATCTATTGCCGGAGGTGCGGATGAAGGACAAAACGCAGGCGCAGATCGCCTCGCTCACGCAGACGCGGGACAGCATGGTAAAGCTGCGCACGGCGCTGAAGAACAAGGTGAACAATCTTTGCTCGGCGCAAGGAGTGAATCTCAATAAGGAATCGCTGTCCAGCGAGAAGGGATTGAAGGCAGTGCTGGAAATGCACTTCGATCTGCTGGTGAATCTGGAGCTGAAGATCATCATCGATCAAATTCGCAGCCTGAACAAGAGCATTGCCGAACTGGAGGAGACCATCGGCAAGCAGGGCCAGAAACTGGAAGGACACAAGAATCTGACCAGCATCAAGGGAATCGGCGGACTCAGCGGCGGCATTCTGTTGTCGATCATCGGCGATATCGGCGACTTTGCCGACGAGGGGAAACTGGCCGCTTACTTTGGGATCGTTCCGCGCGTGTCGAACTCCAATGAAACCGAACGCAGCGGGCGGATCACCAAACGCGGGACTAAGCTGGGGCGAACCACGCTGATCCAATGCGCCCTGATCGCGCAACGCTACAGCCCCTATCTGAAAACTTACTACCAAAAGATAAAGAGCCGGCGGGGCACCGGGAAGGCGATCGTCGCCCTGGCGCGGAAATTCCTGGGAATCATCTATCGAACGCTCAAGAACAAGTGGGTGTTTGAAGACTTCCCTAACTTTGTACTGGCGGAGGAAGCAGCATGAACCAAAACACCGGCACCTCCGCTCCACATGGCTTCGCTCGATTCCGATGGCTCATCGGCCGTTGGCACCTGGCAAGCCAAGACCCAAGGCTATGAACCTCGGAGTAGACAAAACATCATAGGAGAAA
>DATBDI010000428.1:0-5341 GCA_036270025.1 Candidatus Udaeobacter sp.
TGAAAATTGCCAGTGGGCGATGTTTCTTCGCAACCATGATGAACTCACGCTCGAGATGGTGACGGACGAGGAGCGCGACTACATGTATCGGGTTTACGCCACCGATCCGCACGCCCGGATCAATCTCGGTATCCGTCGACGCCTGGCACCGTTGCTCGTAAACAGCCGGCGCAAGATCGAGCTGCTGAACACTCTGCTGTTCTCGATGCCCGGAACGCCCATCATCTATTACGGAGACGAGGTCGGGATGGGAGACAATTTTTACCTCGGCGACCGGGACGGTTGCCGCACCCCGATGCAGTGGAGTCCGGATCGCAATGCCGGGTTTTCGAGAGCGAATCCGCAGCAGCTTTACCTGCCGGTCACGATCGATCCCGAATATCACTACGAAGCTATCAACGTCGAAAACCAGCAAAAAAACCTTTCATCGCTGCTGTGGTGGACGCGCCGTGTCATAGCCATGCGCAAGAATTTCAAGGCGTTCTCGCGCGGTTCTCTGGAATTTCTCAATCCGGACAATCCAAAAGTTCTGGCGTTCCTTCGGCGATGGGAAAACGAAACCATCATAGTGATAGCAAACCTCTCGCGGTTCGCGCAGTCGGCAGAATTCGATCTATCGCGTTTCGCTGGTTGCGTCCCGATGGAGGTTTTTAGTCGTAATCTGTTTCGGACGATCAGGAAATCGCGCTATGTCATTACGCTCGGCCCGCACGCATATTACTGGTTTGCGCTGCAAGCGCCGGCAGAAACTCGCCGCACACATAAGAGACACGTTGTGCCAACCCTCAAGACGCAAGCTCAATTGGACGTGCTGCTCGGCAACAGTCAGCGGGAACAACTCGAACGCGAAATTCTACCCAGTTATGTTCAGACCTGTCGCTGGTTTGGTTCCAAGGCACGCACCTTTCGGCAGCTCAAGGTAGTCGAGCAGCTCGCCATCCCGGGCGAAGCGAACGGCGCGCAAATCTGGTTTGTGGAGATCAGTTATCTTGACGCTCCTACTGAAATATACGCGCTCCCAGTAAAGATCGCCTCCGGTGAACTGGCGCGATCGGTTTCGCAAAACGCGCCGCATGCTGTCGTTTCGCGTTTTGCAGGGCGCAACGGAGCGGTCCTGTTCGACGCAATCTGGGATCAGGCATTTCGCTCACAGCTGCTCGAAGCAATCCTGCAACGGCAAACGATTGAAGGACAACAAAGCGACCTGGTCGGCATCGCCGCCGCCGAGTTCGACTCGAACGAGCTGTCGGTCTCTGGCGAGTCGCACGTCTTGGGCGCAGAACAGAGCAACTCGTCGATGCTGTTCGGTAATCAATTGTTTCTTAAACTCTATCGCAAACTCGAAGACGGCGTTAATCCCGATGTGGAAATCACCCGGTTTCTCACGGAACATGCCGGCTTTCCGAATGTGCCAGCTTTTGTAGGAGCACTCGAATATCGCCGCGGCAGGGCCGAGCCGACCGTCGTTTGCCTATTGCAACGTGCGATCCCGAACGAAGGCAACGTTTGGACACTGACTGTAGACGCGCTCGGCCGGTATTATGAACGGGTGCTGGAGCGCAAGGCCGATCTCCAAAATGAAACCACGCCGCCGCCTGGCCTTCTCGATGAACTAATCGGGGGAGTTTTTCCTGAAAAGGCAATGTTGTTAGGAAGGCGCACGGGCGAATTACATCTCGCTCTCGCCTCCAGCACGACTAATCCGGCGTTCGCACCAGAGCCGTTCAACGCAATGGCACAACGCTCTGTTTACCAGAGCATGCGCGCAACGCTGCGACGCATCCTTACTCTTGTAGAAAAGAAGTTGCCGGACCTCTCTGTAAAATGCCGGGACGAAGCCAGGGAAGTGCTCGCTGAAGAAAAGGAAATACTCGCGCGCGAAAAACGGCTGCTCGATCGTCGGACTAACGCCGCGAAAATCCGGATCCACGGCGACTACCATCTGGGACAGTTGCTTTATACCGGGAAGGATTTTGTCATACTCGACTTCGAGGGCGAGCCGGCCCGGCCGCTTAGCGAACGCAAGCTAAAACGCTCCGCGCTGCGTGATGTCGCGGGGATGATGCGCTCATTTCAATACGCGGCTTACAGTGCGCTATGGCAGCCCGCGATGCGTACCCAAGATGTGCCGTTCCTGGAGCGCTGGGCTGATATCTGGTACCGCCAGATGAGCAGCGTCTTTCTGCAGAGTTATCTTCAGGCGACCACCGACGCGATGTTTGTTCCGAAGAACAGCGATGATCTTCAGATCATACTCGAAGCGTACTTGCTCGACAAAGCCGTCTACGAAATCGGTTATGAGCTAAACAATCGTCCCAGTTGGGTCGTCATCCCGATCCGTGGCATCAAGCACATTTTGCAGGCGGAGTGAATGATCCGGGAACGTCGCAGATTACAAAAATAGATTGCCTGAATCTGTGTAAATCTGCGTAATCTGTGGAAGGAAATCCTATGAATCAATATCTCGACGAAATCGATCAGCAAGTTGCGGCGAAACATCTGTTACGCCATCCGTTTTATCTCGCGTGGACGCGCGGCGAGCTAAGCAGGGAAGCGCTGACCGATTACGCACGGCAGTACTATCATCATGTGGCGGCGTTTCCGACATATTTGTCTGCCGTGCATGCGAAATGCGAAGACCAGCCGACCCGCAAACAACTGCTCAGCAACTTAATTGATGAAGAAGCCGGATCGCCAAATCATCCCGAGCTGTGGCTGAACTTTGCCGGAGGCCTCGGCATTTCCGAGGCGGACGTACAAAAGGCAGAACCGTGGCCGGAGACGAAAAAATTGGTCGACACATTTCGATCAGTTTGTGGCGACACATCGACCGCTGAAGCTCTTGCCGCGCTTTACGCGTATGAAAGCCAGATTCCGGAAATCTGTGAATCGAAGATAGGGGGACTGAAGAGACACTACGGCGTCACGGACTCGGAGCATTATCATTATTTCACGGTTCATATTGAAGCGGACCGCGAACATTCCGCCGCCGAACGCAAGATGCTGAGCGCGCACGTCAACGAGGAAAATTTCAAATCAGTAATCGGGTCCGTGAATCGGGTGCTCAATGCGCTTTGGGGAATGCTCTCGGGTGTTTGCCGGCGTCACGCAATCGCGTGTTGATAACCTATCTGCTGTAGCTCACGCGCCAGATAGTGCCCTTGCCGTCTTCGCTGAAGAGGAGACTACCGTCTTTTGCGACAGTTATTCCAACCGGACGGCCCCAGACTTTGCCGTCAGGCGTGACAAAGCCGGTCACAAAGTCTTCATATTCGCCGCGCGTTTTGCCGGTTGATTTGTCGAACGGTGCGCGCACGACTTTGTAACCAGTACGTTTCACGCGGTTCCATGAACCGTGGAACGCGGCGAAGATGTCGCCTTTGTATTCGGAAGGGAATTGGTCACCGGTATAAAAACATAGGTTGAGCGAAGCCGAGTGCGCCTCCACGAGCACATCGGGAACGATGACTTTATCGGCGAGCTCGGGATGCTTTCCCCTGTGACGCGGATCCTGATGATTTCCGATGTAATACCACGGCCAGCCGTAAAATCCGCCGGGACGCACGCTGCTGATGTAGTCGGGTGGCAAATCTTCGCCGATCTCGTCTCTCTCGTTTGTGCTCATCCAGAGTTCATTCGTTCCGGGGCGAAATGCGATGCCGACGGCGTTTCGAATTCCCCAAGCGTAAACCTTTTGCCCGCTGCCGTCAGGATTGAACTCGAAGACGCGCGCGCGATTTTCTTCCGCAGCGCTATCCGACACATTCGAGCGCGAGCCGATCGACACGTACATTTTTTTACCGTCGGGTGAAAACACAATGCATCGTGTCCAGTGGCCGCCGCCGCGCAACAACCCACCCGGCGAGAGGTGTACCGCAAGTTTTTGGGCCGGTCCCTGCGCTTTGAGATCGCCGTTACGATACGAAAATCGAATCAGGCCATCGGTATTCGCGACGTACAGAAACTGCGGATCGTCGCCGGGTGGATAAAAAGCGATTCCGAACGGTTTGTTCAGACCGCGTTCTGCAAAAGTTTCAGTCACATCCGGTCTGCCATCGCCGTTAGTGTCGCGCAGCAGCTTGATTTGATTGGCGCGGCTCTCTACAACGAAGATGTCGCCATTCGGTGCGCTGAGCAGGAATCGCGGGTCGCGAAAACCACTGGCGTACAATTCGATTTTGAATCCCGGCGGAACTTTGGGTTGCGCGTCAGCCGGTCGGTCTACAACGTGTGCCCGATTAATTGCGAGAGCATTCGAACCAGGTGGAGGCAAATCCTGCACCGTGATTTTGCGCGTGACGCCGGGCGCATCGCTCGTCCAATCACCCATTGCAGCTTTGCCGGTGAGGACCGCGCCGTTTTCAGCGGCCGCGCCGGTCATAACGGTGGTGACGAAAGAGGCGGCGATCAGGTTCGCGAAACAAGCGCCCCGCAGCGCAAAGCGATTACGCATTACTCCTGAATCGCCGCGGGTTCTGAAATCGCGTGGATTCCGGGTTGGAGCCCTACCTTACCGGCCCAATAATGGTTCCCAGTTTTTCCACCAGCGTCGCGGTTTTCTTGCGATCGCTGATCACGAAAGTGTTGTTTTCTCCGAGAGTCGACCATGGTCCGCGCGGAACTTCACTGAAATCTACAAACCTCCAGTCGGTCACGTCGGTTGGTTCCATTCCCAGGAAATCGCGCACGGCGGGCGAGACATCGAGACCGGCACCTTTGTTTAGGTTTGGTTTTGGCCGCTCGTTACCGAAGACGTATTGCCAATGATCGGTACGGAATGGTCCCGCGTCTTCCCATTGCGCATACGCGACGCGGTTGCCCTTGCGAATGGCGATCCAGCGGCCTTTGCAAGTCGAAACAGCTGGACCCTGATAAGCCTCATTGAACCAGGGAACAACACTCGGCGCTTCTGGACGATGCCCCTCCCTCGCTTTGTCGTTGTAGGGAAGTGCGCAGTAGAATGGATTCTGTCGCGGCGTAAAATTTGCAGGAATGTAGTTGCTTCGACGAGTGGGATCTGGATCGTCAACGCCGCCGTAGTTTTTCGTCCATTGTGTGTCCCAGCAGCTTACCCGGTTCGGAACGGGATTCTTAGGAGCCGGTTTTTCGCCGATCCAAAACACCGTGGTTACGATATCTTTCTTCCATGGGAACCGCTGGCCGGGCTCGAGTTGATTCGCCGCCAGTTGGCCGGGCGTGAACGCGAGTGAGGTGACATCGTACGTGCGGTCGTCCGACGATTTCTGGGATTTTTTACTGAACTTGGTTTTTGCCGGCTCCGCTTTTGTAGCAGTTCCGTGTGCGAAAAGAGAAGTGATCGACGAAAGGATCAACGCGATCG
>DATBDI010000429.1:0-4265 GCA_036270025.1 Candidatus Udaeobacter sp.
GCCGCAATGGAAGCAAAATTATCTCGCGGCAAAGCGCCCGTTCCCGATAGTAAACTCGAGAAAATTCTGGCTCGCTATTCGCGATGGCGCGCTTCGCACCCGGAGATCGCGAAGAGTGAACAGGAGAGCAATATGGAAACAGCCACCAACCAAGGCGAAACAACCACCAAGCGCCTAACGGGTGACGATCCAGCCGTCGAGAGAATTGCGGTCTCCGAGACGCGCTAAAAATATTTTCTGAGTCGAGAAGACTTGAGTTAAACAATGCGCGACGAAATTTACGGCGAAATTTTTGCAGCCGAGCAGAAACACTGGTGGTTTGTTGCCAGGCACCGAATTATTCTCCACCTGCTGGAACGTTATTTGCCACCGAATAGCGGCACACCACAGAAGGTGGCCGACCTGGGATGCGGTTGCGGAATGATGCTCGTGCGGCTCTCTGAAAAATATGAGCCGGTCGGCCTGGACGGCTCCCGCCAAGCGGTTGAGTTTGCACTGCGTCGCGGAGTAACAGCAAAACTAGGAGCTCTTCCAGAAGATGTGCCTCTCGCGCGAGAGAGTTACGATGCCGTCTTGATGCTCGATGTCCTTGAACATCTGAAGTATGACCGCGCTTCTGTCGAGGTGGCGGCAAGCCTGCTAAAACCGGGAGGAATCTTGATCTGCACGGTGCCTGCTCATATGTGGCTCTGGACGGAATTCGACACTGACCATCATCATTTTCGCCGCTATTCCAGGAGACAATTTCACGCTTTGTTTGAGCAGCCATACATTCGGCTCGAATTGTTGAGTCACTTCAACGCACTCATGTTCGTGCCGGCAGCAATGTGGCGAATATTGGCAACAAAGGTGTTTGAACGGGATCGCGCCAGGTACCTGAAATTTCCGCCTTTTAACTCGGTGCTCAGCTCGATCTTTGCCTTTGAACGGCTGCTGCTTGGCAAGGTACCAATGCCTTTGGGTCTTAGCTTTATCGCTGTTGCGCGAAAGGCTTAACACGCAATCTTGGCAAGGTGCGAGGGATAAAATTTTGCCGAGAAGCAACATGAGCGGGTCGCGATTGCCATCAGCCGGGGCGAACCCGACGATTGGCCCAAACCGTGCGTCAGAAAGCTCACTGGTTTTCCTGTTGTACATCATTCTCACGGCAGTAATGACCTATCCGGCGATCTTGTTCCTCCGCACAAAGGTCATGGGGGGACCTGAGGACAATTTCCACTTTCTCTGGGAGCTTTGGTACGTCGCACACGCACTGTTTGACCTTCACAAGTCACCTTTTTTTGATCCTGATGTGTTCGTTCCGTTTGGGTACAGTTTGATTCGCAATCAGGATCTTTCTCCGGGAACAGTGCTTCTCTTCTCGCCATTAACACACTTTTTTGGCGAGGTATTTACTTACAACTTTCTCATCCTGGTATCGTTCCCACTGACGGCGCTTGGAACTTACCTCCTTGCTCGTGAATTATGGTCGAACCGACTCGCAGCGTTTTTAGCAGGATTGATCGTTGGTTTCTGCCCGTACCGTTTCGTACATGCAGCTGGTCATTTATCCATCGTTTCGACCGAGTGGATTCCGTTTTTCTTTCTGTACCTTGAACGCCTGATCTCCAAGCCTCGGTTAAGGAACGGAGTGCTCGCCGGTGTGTTCTTTGGTCTGTCCGCATGGGCGACGTGGTACTACTTCTTCATGGTTCTAATCGCAGCGGCGTTTTATGTCGTTTTTCGAGTCGATTGGAAAGCAGCCCGAAAAGATCTTCGCCATCTGTTAAAACCATGGGCGATTTTCGCCGGGGTGGCTTCATTTTTCGTGCTGCCTTTCCTAGTCCCCGCCTACCTTGCAACCCGCGGGGCTCCGGTCGATTACCGTGGCCCCGGTGAGTCTCAAGCATTCGCCGCTGCGATAGCCGATTATGTTATTCCACCGACAACCCACTTCTGGTGGGGCCAGAAGGTGGCCCAATTGTGGCGTAGCGGACCGAACGGACTCTGGCAATCGGAATGGCAGCTCTATCTTGGCACTGCCGCCCTGCTCCTCGCGGCAGCCGGTGTTTTTCATCGCCGTCGCCGTATCGTTGTCGCGCTCGTTGCGATGGCGCTGGGCTGCCTCGTTTTCTCGTTCGGACCCGGAATTTACTTTACGCATCCGCCTCCTCTTAGCAGCTCAACCAACGATGTTGCATTGTCGCCCATACCTGCGCCTGGGCGGTGGCTGCGACTGCTTCCCGGCTTTAATAATCTCCGTGGCTGGTCTCGGCTGGGGTTCTTCGTTGAGCTGTCACTAGGTCTCCTGGCCGCTGCCGGGTTGGATCGCCTTGTTGAGTGGACAAAACAGCGGCTGCATGCCCGTCGCACCGTCCAGATAGGAGTAGCTGCCATCGCGATGGGCCTCGTGCTTGTTGATTTCTTCCCCCGACGAGCATACCTGAGCACCGTTGCATCGCGCGCGGTTGATCAATGGCTTGCAAAACAACGAGAGAATTTTGCGTTCATAGAATACCCCATACCAAGACACGGTTTTGGTGGGCCTGCTATTTATTCCACGCGATTGAGCGGAAAGCGCATCATTATGGGCAACGCGCAAAATCCCCCTAATCTTGCTTACTGGCCTGACCTCAGCGCGTTTCCAGCACCTGCGACTCTCGATCTGCTTTATTCCTGGGGGACCAAATACATCCTCGTCGACGAAAACTTGTACCGGGCTGGAAGCTCCTTTTGGAACATCTACCAAACATGGGACACCTTGGAACGCGCAATCAGGCAAACGCCAATGTTGAAGGAGGTGGCCGTGCTAAAAGGAGTTCATGTTTACCAATTCGGCACCGATAACCAGCAGGGCGGAGAACTGCTCACCAATGGAAGCTTTGAAGAAGGCAACACCAACGCTATTCCAGGATGGAAGCCAGTCGGCAAACCCACAATCGATCGAACAGGCAAGTACTCTTCAGGCGGCCGCGCTGCTTGTGCTGTAACGCCAAAGAATTTCCTGCTGTCCACGCCAGTTCCAGTCAAAGCAGGTCAATGTTACCGATTACGTATCCGTGAAAAAGCGGGCTCGACTAAAACCGGCACATTGCTTTTGCAACTGGATTGGCAAAATGGAAGCGACGGCGAAGTTCATGCTCCTGCGACTGCCGGCGCAAACGCGCATTCGGCGCAGCGCTCGTCGAAGTCCACTATGACCGTCCGTGCGCCTGCAGGTGCGAAGTATGCTGTCGTACGCGCGCAGGCGGCCAGTGGAAAAGTCTGGGTTGATGATCTTTCCCTGAAGGAGATTCCGAGTGATTGTGAGCCTGTGCTATTTGTAACGCCTGATCCGGTGTCAGTGGCTGCCGGTCAACCTGGTCGCGCTGCTGTTTCTTGGGATACCTGTTGCGACGCCGAAGGTCGTTTAACGGTGACGACCGACAACCAGGCCGAGGAGGTTTTGGCTACTGGAGAATCTGGTCTCGCATTTCTGGACCGGATTAAACCGGCCGCGCATTACGAGCTTCGCCTTTACTCAGCACAGCAGCCAACCGCAATCAGGACTGCGAGCTTAAGTGCAACAGAACAGACCGCCACAATTGTCGCAGACCCAAATCCCGCCCCGCCTGCTGCTGGCCTCAGCCGAACAAGAATTTCGTGGGCCACATTGGCTGAAAGCGACGCAGAGGTGTTTGTGTCGCGCGATGGGGGTCCGGAACAGTTGCTTGCCCGCGGACCAAACGGTTCAGTCGAGGTCGGTTGGATTGCGCCGCGAAGCAGCTACGAGTTCCGCTTATACTCCAAAGATTCTTCGCGCCGAGTATTGGCAAGAACGATAGTCACACAATGAATTGGCGTCTCATGCACACCTTTTTTAACAGCGTTTACAAATGCGTGACCAGCCGCATACCATGTCTGAGTTCGTTTATCGCAATTACGTGCATGCTTGGTTGCCTGTTTCTAAGCTCTTGTCAGAAAGCCAAGCGATCGCCGGGCGACGGTGGGAGAGCAAAGCCTGTTCTCTCTGCCAGTCCCAACCCAGTTCCAGCCGGCGATATCGAAAAGCCGCTCGGAAGTACAACTATCACCTGGAACACAGGAGATGGCGCGCCCGGCGATCTCTATGTGAAAGTCGATCGGGAGCCGGAAAAATTTATGGCTCGCGCGCCTTCGGGAACACGCGAAATTCGCTGGATTCAGTTCGACTCTGTCTACGAATTCCGGCTTTACGATAAGAAACGCTCAAAGCTTCTGGCTAAGCTGGAAGTTACTCGGGACGACTGACAAAGGAGGCTGCAGGA